>NZ_LEKI01000156.1:0-13341 GCF_001029525.1 Nocardiopsis sp. RV163
CCTCCGGCTCATGTCGGCCGTCGTCCCCCCGGCGCTGCTGATCCTCCTCCCGGTCCTCGGCGCCGCCCCCGCCTCGGCGCATCCCGAGCCCGGGGCAGGGACGGGCGAGGTGCGTGTGACCCCCGCGGAGCACTACGCCGCCCTGCTGGCCGAGCAGCCCGAGGGCGCGGCCGTGGTCGTGGACGACGCCCTGGCCGGCCGCTACGACCCGGAGGAGCTGGAGGCCGGCCTCCACGACTCCTTCGGCGCACTGGACGTGCCCTACCACGTCGTCGCCAGCCCCTTCCCCGGCACGGAGCCGCAGTGGGGAGGGGACGTGCTGCCCGCCCTGGCCGACCGGGTCGGCGCGGACGGCCTCTACGTCCTCCTCCAGCCCGACAGCGTTCCCCGGGCCCTGGCCGAGGGCGTGGACCTGCCGGTGGAGGCCGCCGCCGACGCGGTGCGCTACGCCCCCGAAACGGACTACTACGGCGCCCCGCTCGACGAGGTCGCCGACGCCTTCACGGCGGCCCTGGCCGACCCGGACGCGCAGGCCACGGCCGACCGGCTCCGGCAGGAGTACTCCTCCGAGCAGGAGGCCTACCGGAGCCCCACGGCCTGGGAGGAGTTCCTGGAGGACCTGGACCCGACCACGTCGGTCGGGCCCGGCAACCTCGGCTTCCTGGTCAGCACGGCGACCGGCGCGCTGCTCACGCTGTCCCTCTTCCACGTGTGGTGGACGCGCCGCAGGGGCGGCGGTATGACCGCCGCGGTCACCGTAGCCGCGGTGTTCGGGCTGATCCTGCCCGGTGCAGGTGCGGCTGGAGCCCTGTACTACCTGGACAGCGTGCCCCTGGACGCGAACGAACGCCCCGATCCCCTGGAACGGGTCCGGTCGCAGCCGCCCTACGTGCCCTCCACCGTGCGCGTGGAACGGGTGGTGCGGGGGATCGCGGACGGCTCCGTCTACGCGGACCCCCTGAGCCCGCTGCCCCGCGAAGGGCTGGCGGACGTCGCCGAACGGGCGGAGCGCTCCTCCGTCCCGGTGTACGCGGTCCTGCTGCCGATGGCCGACACCGACGAGAGCGGGGGCGACCCGGAGCGGTTCGCGCACGCGATGCACCACGTCCTGGGCGAGGACGGCGTCTACGCGGTCATCACCCATGAGTCCTACGAGGAGACGCCCGAGACGACGGCGCTCGCCTTCGGCACCGACCTGGATACCTACTACCTGAACCGGGCGCTGGACGAGGGCGCGGCCACGACCCCGGCACGGGCGCTCTCCCTGCTGCTGGAGGCGGTCGAGGAGGTTCCGCGCGACCCGCAGGCGGCGGACCCGGTGCCCTACGACACCTCGACGGACCCGCTCGAACCTCGGGCGGAGCGCTTCTGGGAGGACTTCTGGGCCGGCGCGCTGTTCCTGGGCCCCATCGTCGGCGCGACCCTGCTGGGCGCGGTGCTGGGAACGGCGGCCCTGGTACGGGGTTCGCTCGGGAGGCGCCGACGCCAGCCCTCCCCGCGGGCCCTGCGCCGCACCGCCGAGCGCGAGCGGGCGCGGCTGGCCGCCCTGGTCTCCTCCGACCGGGCCGGGCGCCTCCCCGTACCGATGATGCCCCCCGTCGAGGCGGCGCTGATGCTCATGGACGCCGACCCCGACGACCTCGACCTGGTCGGCGTGGCGGTCGTCTCCCGCAGGGCGCACGCCGCCCTGGAGGACCCCGGCTCCGCCGAGACCTCCCCGTGCATGGTCAACCCCCTGCACGGCCCCGCCGAGGCGTTCAAGCGCGTCGGTCCACGGGACCGTAGGGGCCTGTTCCCCGTGTGCCGGGCGTGCGCCGACCTGACCGAACAGCAGCGCACGGCCGCCCTGCTGCGGCTGCGCGACGGTGCGGGTAGTCGGCGGGACCACCTGTCGATGAACGAGCGCGCGTGGGTCCAGTACCGCTTCGGGGCCAAGAACCCCGCGCGCATGGCCGAGAGGCTCCTGGAGGAGATCGATGACCGCTGATTCCCGGTCGGCCCGGTACGCGGCGCGGACGCTGGCCGCGTCCTGCGCCGTGCTGCTCCTGTGCCCCGCGACCGCCGCCCTGGCCCAGGACCCGCAGGCGCGGGACCGCACCCGGGCCGTCGCCGACGCGCTGGAGGAGTCGCCGGTCTACGTCGACCCCGCCTACGAGTCCGCCTTCCCGGCCGAGGACCAGGAGCGCGTCGCCGGGGTCATCGAGTCCTCCGGCCTGGACCTGTACGTGATCGCGCTGCCCTTGACGGGCGGCGACGCCTGGGGCGGGGACGCGGCCACGCTCGTGTCGGTCGTGCACGACCGCAGGGGCGGCGGCGAAGGGCACTACCTGGCCTACGAGGAGGTGTCGGGGTACCACGGTGCGGACTTCGGTCCCGGGGCCCAGGAGACGGCTCCCGCGCACTACGGGGCCCTGACCGCCTCCTACGCCACGGACTTCGACGGCTCCATGCTCCAGCAGGCCGACGCGGCCGTGGAGGCCGCGCTGTCCGACGACCCCCGCGCGGCCTACGAGGCCGCCCTCCAGTCCTACGAGGAGGCAAATCCCCGCATCGCGGACCCTGGAGGGGAGAGCGGCACAGGGCCTCGGGCGGACTCGGGCACGGGATCCGGCCCGCTGTTCGCGGTCGGGTCGGTGGTCGCGGTCCTGCTCGCCCTCGTGCTGGCGCTCCTCGTGCGCAACCGCCTCACCGCGCGCCGGGGCAGGCGCAGGGCGGCCTCGATCACCCAGCACGCGGCCTTCGACAACGCCGACCGCGCCCAACTGGACTCCCTGGTCGAACAGGGCGAGCGCGACCTCATCGAGGTGGGCGAACGCCTGAGCCGCGTGGACGCGGACCCGGGGGCCGGCACCAAATCGGGCCAGAGCCTCCAGCGCGCACTGGACGCCCGCTCCGCCGCCGCGGCGGTCCACGACCGGATGGCCGCGGAGGGCGCCACCCTGCCCGACGCCGTGGGCGCGCTCGTCCTGCTCGACATCGCCGAGGACGCGCTGGAGAGCGCGGCAGGCGGCTCGCGCTCCGCCGTCCGGCGCCGCCACTGCTACGCCAACCCGCTGCACGGCACGAACACGAAGGTGACCCCCTGGCGGGAGTTCGGCGGCACGCGCACCATCCGCGTCCCGCTGTGCGCCGACTGCGCCAAGGCCGTCCGCAACCGGGCGCGTCCCGTGGTCCTGCCCGCCGAGCACGAGGGGGCGCAGGTGCCCTACTACGAGGTGCCCGCCGAGGAGAGCGTGTGGGCGGCCACCGGCTACGGCACGCTCACCGACGACCTCGTCCAGCGCGTCCAGCGCGGCGACCACCGGCCCCGGGGGCGGGCCCGCTGACGATCCGGACGTGACGCGGGAAGGTATTCGGTCGGGCACGGGGAGAGAACGTTTCGCTCGGGTACCGCATCCGACCCCAGAGAACGGGAGTTCGGTGCCCGTCCATGTCCCCGGGTCCGGGCCGACCGAAACGTGGCTATAGTTCCCACGGGCCCGTCACGGGTCCGCCGGGGGAAGCGATGACGACGGATACGGGGTGGCCTGGTGGAGGACCAGCACGTCCAGAAGGGTGACGGCGGGGCGGGGCAGCCCTCCGGCCGTACGGCGGGGAACTACCGGCTGGTGCGGTCGCTGGGGCGCGGCGGCTTCGGCGAGGTCTTCCTCGGGGAGGACCCCGACGGCGGTCGCGCCGCGGTCAAGATCCTGCACGCCAGTTGGGCGGGGGACCCGGAGATGCGCCGCCGCTTCAGCACCGAGGTCGAGCAGGCCCGCCGGGTGAGCGGCTTCTGCATCGCCCCGATCCTGGACGCCGACCCCGGGGCCGCCGAGCCGTGGATCGCCACCGAGTTCATCGACGGCCCAACGCTCCAGCGGGCCGTGGCCGCCGAGGGCCCGCGCAGCGGCGTCGAACTGCACCGCCTGGCCGTGTCCACGGCCACCGCGCTGGCCGCGATCCACGCAGCCGGGGTGGTGCACCGCGACCTCAAACCCGACAACATCATGCTGGCCGCGGACGGGCCGCGCGTGATCGACTTCGGCATCGCCCGCGCGGTCGAGACCACCTCGGTCACCGCAAGCGGTGTGGTGGGCACGATCGGGTACATGGCGCCCGAGCAGTTGGAGGGCATGCGGCTGACCTCGGCGGTGGACATCTTCTCCTGGGGGTCGGTGATGGTCTACGCCGCCACCGGGCACGAGGCCTTCCCCGGACCGACCCAGGCCTCCCGCATCGCCCGCATCCTGGGGGGAGAGCCCGACCTGGGCCCCCTCACCGAGCCGCTGGCCGGGATCGTCCGCTCCTGCCTGGACAAGGACCCCGAGCGCCGCCCCGACGCCACCACCCTGCTCAACCTGCTGATCTCCGCGCCAGCCGAGGCCACGGCCGCGCGCTCGGCGGCGGGCGACGGCGGCACCCGGATCCTGCCCCCGGCCCACGCGCGTACCCCGTGGGAGAACGACCCCACGCGGGTCGCCCCCGGCGGGCGCCCGCGGGCCCACGCCACACGCGTGGCCCCTCCGGTCCCGGTGGACCCGACCCGGGTCGCCCCCGCCGACGCCCCCGGGGCGGACGCGACCCGCGCCTACACGCAGATGGCGTCTGGCACCGCCTCGGCCCCTCCGGCGCCGCCGTCCGCGCCGCCGTACTCCACGACCCCGCCGTCCTACTCCCGGGCGTTCGAGACGGATGCGGCGAGCGGCCCCCGCACCCCGCCCCACCGGACGGGCGTGCCCCCGTACCACTTCCACGGCATCCGCTTCACCGACCCGGGCGATCTGGCCGAGGCCATGCAGCAGAACTGGAGCGCGGCCGTCCAGGTCTTCAGCGACCCGGCCGAACGGGCGGCCCTGGGCGCTTGGCTCGTCCACGACCTCGGCGACACCACGGTGGACCGGTCCCTGTTCCGGGGCCACGTCAACAACGACGCCAACCTGGCGCTGGCCTCGTTCGTCTCGCAGTCGCGCCCCGACCTGCCGCCGATCTTCCGAGGCCGGGGCGCCACCGTGGCCGAGCTGGGCGAGATGTTCGACGATCCGCGCCCCCTGCTCACCGGCGCGCCCAAGGCCAACGAGATGGTCCTGATGGCCCGCCCGAGTGTGCTCAGGACCATGGGCGCCCACCGCGGCGCCGACTCCGCCGACCTCATGCGGCTCGCCGACCAGCTCGACGAGGCCGAACGGGCCGCCAACGCCTTCCAGGAACAGCTCACCGGCGAGCTGGAGGGCTGGCGCGCGGCCCGTGTCAACGTGAGCGCCGCCCTCATCCTCGCCTTCCTGCTGCGCCCCGAGCGCCTGGTGCCACCCGGCGACGGCGGCGACACGGGTCTGGGGGAGTGGGTGTCGATCCTGTGGAGCCGCGTCGAGAGCGCGCCGGTTCCCGTCGGCGCCGGGTACGCGGCCGTGGTCTACGGCGCCCTGTCGACCATGCGGTCGCTGGCCGAGCAGCGCCGGAGCTGGGAGACCCGGCACAACAAGGTCAGCACCGACCACGCCGACCTGCGCCGCGGGGTCAGGCTCCAGGAGCGCATGCTCCTGGGCCTGCGGATCTGCCGGTTCGCCATCTTCGGCATCCCCGCCGCTCTGCTCATCGGGCTGGCGACGGGCAACGGGGTGGAGGGGCCCGCGGTCCCGCTCATGTCGGTGGGCGTGCTCGGTCTGGTCGGGGCGATCGCCCTGGAGGTGACCGTGCGCGTCGTCTCCGGCGGCGTGGCCCGGCGCAACCAGCGCTCCCAGGAGCTCAACGGCGCGGCGGCGCAACTGCCGCAACTGACGTCGGGCGTCGCTCGCATCCAGGGCGACCTGCGCAGGGCCAGGGAGATCTGCGGGCGGAGCTGACCCGCGTCGCGCGGACCGCTCCCGGGGCCGGCGCTGCCCCGCCGCCCGGCGGAGCGGCCGTGCCAGATCGCGGCCCGCCTCGCCGGCGCCTTCGCCGACCCGCGCCGGGAGGGGGCCGGGCGGTCACCGGTTGACCGGTCCCGCCCACGGGCGCGGGGCGCCGGGGACGGACAGGGAGTCCAGGCGGGCGGCGATGGCGGCGAGCGCGGCGGCGTAGGGGGTCTCCAGGTCGTCCTCCAGCAGCGAGAACGAGTTGGCGGTCTCCATGAAGGCGCGCAGCTCGAAGGCCAGCAGTGCGGGGTCGGTCCCCTCCGAGAGCTCGCCCAACTGGCGTGCGTCCCCGGCGGTGCGCGCGAGCAGGTCCCGCCACTGGCGGCTGTTCTCCCGCAGGGCGTCGCGCACCCGCCCGGGCCGGGACTCGAACTCGGCTATGGCCGTGTAGAACAGGCAGCCGCCCCGGAACACGCGCCCGCGCGAGTAGCCGATCCAGTCCGTGCACAGCCGCCACAGCCGTTCCGCCCCGGGGCGCACATCCAGGGCGCCGCGCACCACGTGCCGGACGAAGACGGCGCGTCCGGCCTCCAGAGTGGCCAGCTGCAACTCCTCCTTGGAGCCGAAGTGGGCGAACACCCCGCTCTTGCTGACCCCGAGCTCCTTGGCGAGCCGCCCCAGGGACAGGCCCTCCAGGCCCTCCACCGACGCCGTGTGCACCGCGTGCTCCAGTACGGCCCGTCGGGTCTGGTCGCCCCGCTGAAGCCGTCCGTCCGGGCGGCTTGAGACGGTCATCGGAAGTCCTTTCCCAGGTAGCGCCCACAGGGGCGAAGAGTGAACGGTCGGTCGGTCAGGCCATCAGGGTACAAGCCGCTTGACGGAAGCGGCACGCCGAACAAATAATACGATCGTTCGTATAGTTTTCTGGTGCCAGACACCCCACCGGAGGAGAGCCCCCGTGAACACCACCCGTCTCGTCGGCGCGGCCCTCAACGCGGCCGCCGTGCCCGCCCCGCGCCTGACCGGCCGACTGCTGTGCGGGCTGTGGTCCCACGCGGGCCGGCCCCGCTCCGTCACCCCCGCCGACCTGGACCTGCACGAGCGGGCCCGCGTCCACACCCTGCGGGTTCGCGGCTGGGACGTGGCCGCATACTCCTGGGGCGACGGCGCGCTCCCCGTCCTGCTCGTGCACGGCTGGCGGTCGCGCGCCTCCCGCTTCGCGCCGCTCGTCCGAAGACTGCTCGACCTCGGCTACAGCCCCGTCTCCTGGGACGCGCCCGGCCACGGGGCCACGCCCGGACCGGTGGGCACCGTCCTGGACGCGCGCGAGATCATGGGCCTGCTCCAAGCCCGCCACGGGCGCTTCGCTGCCGTCGTCGCGCACTCCCTGGGCGCGCCCTTCGCCGTGCACGCCCTGCGCGAGGGGGTCGAGGCCGACCGGGCGGTCCTGGTCGCCGGGGTGTCGGACTTCGCCTTCACCGTCCACGCCTTCGCCACGGCGCTCGGCCTGGGCCCCCGCGCCGTCGCGGCCCTGCGCCGGACGGTCGAGGGGCACCACTTCGGGGGCGACCCGACCGTGTGGACCCGCTTCTCCGTGGGGGAGGGGGCCGCCCTCGCCCAGCCGCTCCTGCTGCTGCACGACGAGCACGACACCGTCGTCCCCGCGGCGCAGTCGCACCTGACGCTGGCCGCCCACCACGGGCGCGCTCGCCTGATCACCACCTCGGGCCTGGGGCACAGCGCGCTGCTCCGCGACCCGGCCGTGCTCGACGCCGTCACCGGGTTCGTGCGCGGGGCCGGCGAACCGGTCCGAGGCGGCGGGGATGTGCCGGGAGCGGTCGGGGCCTGACCGCTCCCGGTGGCGGTCACCGGGCCGGGTTGGCCACCAGCACGTCGGCGTGCTCCCGGGGGCGGTCTCGCCGGTGGAACGCCTCCTCCTGCTCCGCCCACGTCCGCCGGTGCGGCGCGTAGACGGACGCGTCCCACCGGCCGTCCAGCCGCCGCGCGCGCTCGTCGTCGGGGGCCTCCACCCACACCAGTAGGTCCAGCAGGCCGCGCACGGAGGCGGCCCCCGAGCCGCCGCCCTCCACCACGAGGACCCCGCCCGCGGCCACGTCGCCGGGCAGCGCGGTCCACTCCCGCGCGAACGCCCCCCGCTCCCAGTCGTAGCGCCGCCAGGCCGCCCGCTCCCCGCGCGCGAGCGGGGCCAGCACCCGCTCGCGCAGCAGCTCCGCGCCCTCCTCCAGGCCCCGCCAGCCCGGGTAGAGGTCCTCCATGGTCAGCACGGCGGAGGCCTCGCCCCGCCGGACCAGGGCCGCGCGCAGCGCGTCGGCCACCGTGCTCTTGCCCGCGCCCGAGCGGCCCTCGACCGCCACGGCGCGCGTCCGCTCCGGGGCCCTGGTGGGCGGCGGCACCGCCCCGGCCAGGAGGTCGGCCCACCCGGACTCGGCGGTGCTGATGCGTGCTCTGCTCACCTTCGGACCCTAACGCGGCGGATGTGAAGTTCCAGCTTGCGTTCATTGCTTGTAGCATTCCTCGCAACAGCGCCGAAACGCGGCCACGAAAGCAGGGGGAGGGGCACCTGGTGACCGAGGCCGCCGCGACACCGGGATCACAGTCAGCCCTGCGCCGGGCCAACGAGCGGCGGGTCGTGGACGTGCTGCGCAGCGAGGGCACCCGCACCCAGGCAGAGCTGGCCCGCGCCACCGGCCTGTCCGCGGCCAGCGTCTCCAACATCGTCCGCGGCCTGCGCGCCGCCGGGACGGTCCTGGTGCGCGACACCTCCTCCAACGGCCGCCGGGCCAAGGCGATCACCCTCGTCCGCCAGCCCGGCACGGTCGTGGCCGTGGACTTCACCGCCGACAGCGTCCGCGTCGCTGTGGGCGACAGCGACGGCAACATGCTGGCCCGCGAGGAGATCGGCTACGACGTGGCCTCCGACGCCGAGCGCGGGGTGCGCCGCGCCGCCTGGCTGGCCGAGACCGTCCTGCTGCGCAGCCGGGTCGACCGGGGCACCGTGTCCTCGGTGGTGGCCTCCATTCCGGGGCCGATCGACCCCGGCACCGGCGAGGTCGGCGGCATCTCCTGCCTGACCCGCTGGGCGGGTTTTCGCCCAGCCAAGGCGCTGACGGAGCGGCTGGGCCTGGAGGTGCTGGCCGAGAACGACGCCAACCTCGCGGTCCTGGCCGAACAGCACCGGGGCTCGGGCGTGGGGGCCGAGCACGTGGTCCACCTGGTCATCAACGACGGCGTGGGCGCGGGCATCATGATGTCGGGCCAGCTCTTCCGGGGTGCGGGCGGCACGGCAGGGGAGATCGGGCACATCGCGCTGGACCCGCGCGGGCACGTGTGCCGCTGCGGCAACCGGGGCTGCCTGGAGACCTTCGTCGGCGCGGGCTACCTGCTGGACATGCTGCCGCAGAACACCGACGTGGCCCGCGGCCCCGACCCCGTCCGCATCCCGGACATGGTGGCCGCGGCGCTGGAGGGAGACCCCGGCAGCCGCCGCATCATCGCCGAGGCGGGCACCGCGCTGGGCCAGGGCACCGCGATCGTGGCCAACCTGTTCAACCCGGACCGGGTCATCGTGGGCGGTGACCTCGCCCAGGCCGGTGACCTGCTGCTCGACCCGATGCGCCGGTCGATGGAGCTGGGTTCGCTGAGCAGTGCCCTGGAGCGGCTCGAACTGGTGCCGAGCGCGCTGGGCAGGGACGCCTCGCTGTACGGGGCGCTGCGCATGGCCGCCCGGCAGGCGAACTGAACAGTCCGGGACCCGATTTCCCGCGCCAACGGTGACGCGGTGGCGCCGCGCGGTGGCACCGCGTTCCCGCGGCGGGGGAGCGCGGGCTCCGGAGCGGCCCGCAGCAGGTCGGGCGGCGGGCGGGCCCTTCGCTGAACAGAGCCCGCACGTAGGCTGGCGGGACCGCGAACACCGAGGTCAGTGCCGGAACGGGCCGCCGCTCGGTAAAAACCGAAACTCCTTCACGTGAGCTCACACGTCCAGAACCCCGCTCTGGCCTGGGTTTTCCATCATTTCACGCTCTGAACGCAAGGCCCGTGATGTTTCGGTTATGTGTTCAGGAGTTGACGGCAAGGTGGCGGCGGGGTTTGACTTCACTCCACCACTCGCGAGTTCCACCGCCCGTATCCCCCGTCATGAGAGGTACCTAGCGTTGAACGCACGACGCTTCACACCGCGGTACACGTCCGCCGGCTTCGCCGCCGCGGGAGCCGCTCTCGCCCTCCTCGTCTCCGGTTGTGGCTCGCTCACGACCACCGGCGACGAGGCCGAGCAGGAGACCCACACCGTGGAGGAGGGCTTCCACGTCGGACTGCTCCTGCCCGACCTCCACACGGCCCGCTACGAGGCCTTCGACCGCCCCTTCTTCGAGGAGGCGATGGGCGAGCTGTGCCCCAACTGCGAGATCTCCTACGCCAACGCGGACCAGTCCGTGAGCGAGCAGCAGACCCAGGCCCAGGCCATGCTGACCGACGGTGTGGACGTGCTCGTCCTCGACCCGGTGGACGCCGCCGCCGCGGCCGGGACGGTCAACGAGGCCAAGTCCCAGGGCGTGCCCGTGATCGCCTACGACCGCCTCGCCGAGGGCGGCGCGGACATGTACGTCTCCTTCGACAACAACCGCGTCGGCCAGGTCCAGGCCGAGTCGCTGCTGGAGGCCCTGGAGCAGGAGGGCGACACCGGTGACGGCTCGATCGTCGTCATGCACGGCTCGCCCACCGACCCCAACGCCGCCAGCTTCAAGGCCGGGGCCATGGGGGTCCTGGAGGAGCAGATCGAGATCGGCCAGGAGTTCGACACCCCCGAGTGGTCGCCGGACGAGGCCAACGCCCAGATGGAGGGCGCCATCACCTCCCTGGGCCTGGACGAGATCACCGGCGTCTACGCCGCCAACGACGGCATCGCCTCCGGCGTCATCTCCGCCCTGCGCAGCGCGGGTGTGAGCGTGGAGGACCTGCCCCCGGTGACCGGACAGGACGCCGAGCTCGCGGGCATCCAGCGCATCATCGCCGGCGAGCAGTACATGACCGTCTACAAGGCGATCCAGCCCGAGGCCCAGGTGGCCGCCGCCATGGCCGTCGGCCTGGCCACCGGTGAGGACCCCGAGCTGGGCGAGCGCACGCTCACCGAGGTCGAGGACGGAGGCGGCGAGACCGTCCCCGCCGTCCTGCTGGAGCCGATCGCGGTCACCGCGGAGAACGTCGGCGACACGGTCGTCTCGGACGGGATCTACAGCATCGAGGAGATCTGCACCGACGACTACGCCGACACGGACTTCTGCCAGGAAGCCCTGTAGAGCCGGTGCGGACGTTCCGGGCCCGGAACGGCGGGGCGCCCCGCCGCCCCGCCGTCCCCGGCCAGGGCGAGAGAAGAGAAGCGAACGCATGAGCACACCAGTCCTGGAACTGTCCGGGATCTCCAAGACCTTCGGTGCCGTCCGGGCCCTGAGCGACGTCGACTTCCACGTCGGCGAGGGCGAGGTCGTCGCCCTGCTCGGTGACAACGGCGCCGGCAAGTCCACGCTGGTCAAGGTCATCTCCGGAGCGCACCCAGCCGACAGCGGCGGTGCCATCACCTGGGACGGCAAGCCGGTCAGCATCAACGCCCCCTCCGACGCCCAGCGCCTGGGGATCGCCACCATCTACCAGGACCTCGCCCTGTGCGACAACCTGGACATCGTCGGCAACCTCTTCCTGGGCAACGAGAAACTGCACTTCCCGGGCACCCTCGACGAGGTCGAGATGGAGGGCCGGGCCATGGAGCTGCTGGACTCGCTGTCCGTGCGCATCCCCAGCCTGCGCGTCCCGGTGGCCTCCCTCTCCGGCGGTCAGCGCCAGATCATCGCCATCGCCCGCTCCCTGCTGGGCAAGCCGCGCGTGGTGATGCTCGACGAGCCCACCGCCGCCCTGGGCGTCGCCCAGACCGCCCAGGTACTCGACCTCATCGAGCGCCTGCGCGACCAGGGCCTGGGCGTGCTGCTGATCAGCCACAACATGGCCGACGTGCGCGCGGTGGCCGACCGCGCCGTGGTCCTGCGCCTGGGCCGAAACGCCGGGGACTTCCCCGTCGCCGAGACCAGCTACGAGGAGATCGTGGCCGCCATCACCGGTGCCGCCGACAACCCGGTCAGCCGCCGCTCCGAGCGCACCGGCGCCTCGGCCCTGGCCACGGAGGACAAGTGATGACCCAGCAGACCCCCGTCTCCAAGGCGCCCGCCCCGGGTGCGGGCGGCTCCGCCGAGTCCAAGCGCGACCCGCGCCTGCTGACCACGGCGGCCTCGCCCAAGGGCTGGCTCGACGCCCTGCGCCGCAACCTGCGCGGCGGTGAACTGGGCCCGATCCCCGTGGTCATCGGCCTGATCCTCATCGCCGTCGTCTTCCAGTCGGCCAACGACCGGTTCCTGTCGCCGCAGAACCTGTCCAACCTGACCGTGCAGATCGCCGCCATCGGCCTGATGACCACCGGCGTCATCATGGTCCTGCTGCTCGGCGAGATCGACCTGTCCATCGGCTCGGTCGCCGGACTGGCCGCCGCGGTCCTGGGCGTGCTGGCCGTCAAGCAGGGCGTCTCGGAGTGGATCGCGATCGGCGCGGCCCTCGCCGTCGGCCTCGCGGTGGGTCTGCTCCACGGCGTCGTCTTCGCCAAACTCGGGGTACCGGCCTTCGTGGTCACCCTCGCCGGACTGTTGGGCTGGCAGGGCCTGCACCTGTACCTGATGGGAGCCGACGGCACCATCAACACCAGCCCGAGCGGGCCGATCTCGCTGCTGACGCAGACCTTCTTCGTCCCGGTGGTCGGCTGGGCGCTCGCCGTCCTGGCCGTCGTCCTGTACGTGGTCTCCGTGGCGGCGGTGGAGCGCCGCAGGCGCCAGGCCAACCTGCCCTACAAGCCCTGGACCGAGATCCTCTTCCGGGCGGCCCTGCTGTTCGTGCCGATCCTGGTCGCGGTGTGGGTGCTCAACCAGTACAAGGGCGTGCCGCTGGCCTTCCTGATCTTCGTGGGCTTCGTGGTCGTGCTCGACCTGGTCCTGCGCAAGACCCGCTACGGCCGCATGGTCTACGCCGTCGGCGGCAACGCCGAGGCGGCGCGCCGCGCGGGCATCAACGTGGACATGATCCGCATCTCGGTGTTCGGTATCGCCTCCGCCCTGGCGGCCCTGGGCGGGATCATGCTGACCTCGCGCAACTTCGCGGCGAGCGTGGCCACCGGCGGCGGCGAGGAGCTGATGATGGCCATCGCCGCCGCGGTCATCGGCGGCACCAGCCTCTTCGGCGGGCGCGGCAACGCCTACTCCGCCCTGCTGGGCGGCCTGGTCCTGGGCGCGATCACCTCCGGTCTGCTGCTGCTCCAGATGGACACCTCGGTCCGGTTCATGATCACCGCCGCCGTCCTGCTGATCGCGGTCATCCTGGACTCCGTCTCCCGCCGGGGACGCAAGACCCACGCCAGGGGAGGCGCCTGACCGGCACGGCTACACGAGCCGTCCCCGGGCGGGAGACGGAGTCCACTCCC
>NZ_LEKI01000157.1:0-13328 GCF_001029525.1 Nocardiopsis sp. RV163
CGCCCCGCCCGCCCGGCGCCGTGCCGCGTCCGGCGCGGCGCAGCAGCCGGGCCGCGTCCGACAGGGCGGTCCGGGCGCGGACCCCGACGCCGGTGCGGGTGCGCAGCAGCAGCGCGGCCACCGCCCCCTCGGCGGCGAGGATTCCGCCGAGCACGTCGGTGAGGGTGAGCAGGGACGGTGCGGGCTCCCGCCCGTGTCCGGCCAGGAGGTCGGCCACCCCGCCGTGCGCCTGGACCAGGTAGTCGGTGGCCAGCGCGCCGGGTTCGGGGGCGCGGCCGCCCCACCCGTCGGCGTGCACGTGGACCAGGCCGGGGGCGGTGCCGGCGAGGTCGTCGGGGCCCAGGCCGAACCCCTCGGCGCGCCCGGGCGGCCAGTTGTAGAGCAGGACGTCGGCCGTGGCGGCCAGGTCACGGGCGGCCCGGCGCCCGGTCGCGGTCTTGAGGTCGGCTTCGACCGCGCCCTTGCCCCGGTTCAGGGCCAGGAACCGGGCGGAGCTGTCCCCCGCGAGCGGTGCCACCCCGCGCATGGGATCGCCGCCAGGGGGCTCGATCCGCACGACCTCGGCGCCGAGCATGGCGAGCAGCAGCCCTGCGAGCGGGCCCTGCACGCGGTTGGTGGCCTCCACCACCCGCAGCCCGGTCAGGGGCGCGGCGGCGTCGGAACCGAGCGGCTCCAGTGGGGCGGCCGGGGTCCTGGAGGCGTCGCGCGCGCGCAGCCGCCACTCCGAGGCCGGGGCGGGCTCCTCGGCGTCCCGGACGGCGCGTACGAGGGCCAGGCTCATGCCCGCGTCGCGGGCGGCCAGGCGGACCCGGGAGAGGTCCACGGCCGCGATCGCGGCGGGCAGCCCGGGCGGCAGCGGGCACACCGCGGTGGCGAAGCGCCGCTGGAAGGGCGGCCACCCGGCGGCGATCGCGGCCGGGTCGGCGCCCAGGCCGGTCCAGAACCGCGACCAGACCTCGGCGTCCAGGGTCTCGATCTCGAAGCGCGCTCCGTCAGCGGAGCGGAACGGCGGAACGGTTCCGGGCACGGCGGCGCCACGGCCGTCACCGGCGCCAGCTCCTCCCGCGTCGAGCGGGGACGGGCCCGCAGCGGCTCCCTGACCCGGGGCAGTGGCCGCGGCGACGTAGGGCCCCGCCGCGAGCAGGGCGGCCTGGGCCGCGGAGACCGACGCCGACAGCGCCGGGCCGCAGCGCGCCAGGGCCAGCGCGCAGGCCGCCACCGCCTGAGCGGCCAGCACCCCCACGCACACCGACGCGTAGTCCACCCCCAGGAAACGGGGCTCCCCGTGGGCCCGGCCGTGCAGGTGCGCCAGCCCGCAGGCGGCCTGGACGTCGCGCTCCCCCGCCAGGGGCGCCGCGACCGGCCCGGACCAGCCGACGGCGCAGCCGACCGGTACCGGCAGCACCCGGGCTCCCCCTCCGCCGGAGCCGTTCCCGCCAGGGCCCCACTCGCCCGGGACGGCCACCAGGCCGATCCACCCGGCCGGCGCCTGCGGGGGCAGGGGCGCCTCGGCCCGGGAGACGGCGCAGCCGAGCGCCTCCAGGCGCGCCGCCGCGATGCGCAGCGCGACGGAGCCGCCCACCGCCCGCGCGGCCGCCCCGGTCAGCGGGAGCGGGGCCGAGTCCACCGGTGCGGCGGTCACGTCCACTTCCCCGTTCCGCAGGTGTCGGGGCGCAGGCCCAGGTACTCGCGCAGCACGGAGCGGCGGACCTTGCCGGTGCCGGTGCGCGGCAGCTCGTCCCAGGTCAGCAGCACCGGGTCGGCGAGTTCGGGCAGGTCCGCGACGGCGCCGCGCCAGGCCACGATGTCCAGGCCCCCGCTCTCGGTGGCCACCACCGGCACCGGGGGCCCGTCCGGAACGCTCAGGACGACGCACTCCAGCACCTCGGGCAGGCGGTCGTCCACGACGTCCTCCACCTCCAGGCAGCCGCCCTCGCGCAGGGCGTCCACCTCGCGGTCCACCAACCGCAGCGCGCCGGTCCGGCTGAGGACGCCGATGTCGCCGGTGTTCCACCACTCGCCCACCAGCTTGGACCGCCACCGGCCCTCCTCGCCCACGTAGCCCAGGCACAGGGCCTCGGTGCGGCAGAAGATCAGGCCGGGCGTACCGGCCGGGACGGGTCGCGTGGTGCGCGGGTCGACCGCGCGCAGTCTGGTGCGGGTGGGGATGGGCCGGCCCAGGTGGCGGGTGGTCGGGTGGCGCCCGTTCTCCGCGGCCATCGCCCGCCGGGTGAGGAACCGGAAGGTCAGCGGCCCGGTCTCGCTCTGGCCCCAGCCCTGCATCCACACCGGGCGCCGGTGGCCGGTGGCGCCCAGGAAGGCGCGCACGGTCGGCGGGTGCACGGCGTCGAAGGTGCTGACGTAGAGCCGCACCCGGTCGAACGGGGCGTCCTCCCGCTCCGCCCGGTTCCGCCAGCGCGCGAAGACCGCGGGCGCGGCCTCCAGAGTGGTGGGGCGGTGCCGCTCCAGCAGCGGCCCGGCCTCGGCCCAGTCGGCGCCGGTGACCACGGACAGCCCTCCCGGGGACAGCCACAGCACGCTGGCGGTCCAGGCGAGCGCGCGCCCGTGCGCGAAGGAGTACGCGCCGGTCACCATGTCGTGGGGGCGGCTGCTCAGCACGGGCCAGCGGTGCGCCTCGAACCCGGCAAGGCGGCGCATGATCGTGCGGGTGGAGTGCGGGACCAGCTTGGGCACGCCTGTGGTGCCGGAGGTGTGCATGATCGCCAGGGGCGCGTCCAGGTGCGGCCTGCGCGGCGGCGGCGCCTCGGTGCCGCGCACGTCGTCCGGGCGCAGGACGCTCCCGGCCGGGCCCGCTCCCCCGGCCGGGTCCGCGCCCCCTGTCGGGCCGTCGAGGACCAGGGTTCGGGCCGCGTGCACGGCGGGGTCGGCCCCCGCCTCCCGGGACGCGGCGAGCAGGGCGGCGTCGGTGACCAGCAGCGCCGGGTCCAGCCGCTTGAGCAGGACCTCCAGCGCGTCCGGTTCCAGGTGCGCCGACAGCGACGCGGGCACCGCGCCCAGCCGGGCCGCGGCGCAGTTGAGCAGTACGTAGTCCCAGTGGTTGCGCTTGGCGATCGCGACGCGGTCGCCGGGCCGCACACCGGCCGCCGCGAGCCACCCGGCCGCCTCGCGCACCAGTCCGGCCACCCGGGGCACGTCCAGCTCGGTGCCCAGCCCGGGGGCGATGTCCAGCGGCCTGCTCAGGTGCACGGCGGTCGTGGAGCCGCGCTCGACCAGGTCGTCGAAGAGTGTGCCCAGGTGCAGGGGCTTGGTGAACAGCGTCATCGTCGTCGGTCCTCACTGGAGGCGGGAACGGGGGTCCGGGCCGTCGAGGCGAGGAATGCCAGGACCCGCGCGGCGGCCGTGGCCCCGGAGGAGACCGCGCCCTCGCTGCACGGGCGCAGCGAGACCCAGTCCCCGGCGTAGTCCACGGCCGAGGGCGGGCGGACGGCGAAGGCGGCGCGCTCGCGCAGGGCGCGCGGCCCCGCGGCGGGCAGGCCGTGGCGGAAGCGGTGCACGCGCACGGCCTCCACGTGCCGGGACAGTCCGGGCAGCAGGAGTTCGGCGCGGGCGGTGAGCCGCTCCGCCGCCAGCGCGTCGGAGGCGTCCAGGAGTTCGGCAGCCCCGCGCGGCGAGGCGACCAGGGAGACCAGGCCCCTGCCGGACGGCACCCGGCCCGGGTGCTTGTTGTGGTCGGCGGTGACCACGTTGAGCAGCGGGTCCTCCGGGGCGGGCACCAGGGTGGCGAAGCCGCCGCGCGCCCCGACCGGTTCCACCGGGCGGTCCAGGACCAGGGATACGCGGAGCATGGGCGCGTACTCGCAGGCCTCCAGGTAGGCGCGCTCGGCACCGGACGCGCCGGGGTGGAGCACGGCCGCGAGCGGGGCGGGCACGGCCAGCACGGCCGCGCGGGCGGTGACCGTGCCCGCCGGGGACTCCAGCCCGACCCCGTCCGGGCCCGCGGACACGCCGGTCACCGGGTGGCCGGTGACCACGTCGAGCCGGTCTGCCAGGACCCGTGCGAGGGTGTCCATGCCGTCGCGGTAGGTGCGCCAGCGGGCGCTGCTGCCCGCGGAGACCAGGTGCGCGGCGAAGGGGGCGGCCGCCGTGTGCTCGGGGTCCCAGCCGAAGAACCCGGCGGCCAGTGCGCCGAGCAGCCGGTACCGCAGCTCCGGGTGGTAGGGGAGGAGCAGTTCCGCCAGGGTGCGCTCTCCAAGCGGGGAGCGGTCGGGGTGTTCGGGGTCCAGGCCGAGGCGGGCCAGCCGGATCTGGAGTCGCAGCAGGTCGGCCCGCGCGCGCGGGGACAGCCCGGCACCGGTGAGCAGGCCCAGGGGGCGGCCCACGTGCGGTCGGGCCCGGCCACCGCGCCAGGACGCCAGGGCGCCGCGGATGCGGGGCACCGCGCCGCGGTCGGCGTCCAGGCCGACCTCGCGGATCAGCTTCCAGGTGGCCGGGTAGGCCTTCGCCGGGGGCAGCATCTCCGCGCCGGTGTCGATGAGGCAGCCGTGCTCGCGCAGGGTGCGCATGCGTCCGCCGACGGCCTCGGCGGCCTCCAGGACGCGGACCGAGCGGCCCGCGCGGGTCAGCGCGTGGGCGGTGGCCAGTCCGGCGGGTCCCGCTCCGACCACGGCGACGTCGAGCACCTCGCTCATGGGGCGCCTCCCGGGAGCACGGGGGCCAGCAGGTGGGCGGCGATGAGCAGGACCACGGTGACCCGGTGGGTGTGGATGGCCAGGCGGCGGGCGCGCAGGATGTCGTTCTGGACGAACCCGATGAAGAGCTGGGCCACCCGCATCAGGAAGACGGGGACCAGGACGATCGGGAACCACCACGGGGAGATCCCGGCCAGGGTGGAGCCGCTGATGAGCAGGCTCTCCGCCGCCGTCGCCGCGATGATGAAGGCGGTGTTGAGGTGCCCTGGCACCAGCGCGGCCACGGTGATCCGCCCGGCGGCGCGGTCGCCCGCGGCGTCGTTGGTGTTGGAGTACAGGCCGAAGAGCATCGGGCCGAAGCCGAACAGCAGGGCCTGGACCACGACGAAGCCGTTCAGCTCCCCGGTGAGCAGCCCGTAGGGCACCAGGACCCAGCCCACGCCCAAACCGATGAGGAAGGTTTCCTGGAAGCCCCGGTAGCTGATCTTGAGGCCCCAGGAGTACTGGACCGAGGCGACCACGCACAGGGCGGCCAGGGCGACCGCCCAGGCGGGCTGGTGCGGGGCGACCAGGACGACCAGGCCCCAGAGCAGGGCGCTCACCGCGGTCGCCGCCCAGGCGAAGCGCAGCGCCTGCGGTTCTGTGAGCGTCCCGGCGACGAGGGGTTTGCGGGCCAGTCGGCGACGGGCAGCGTCCGAGCCGTAGTTGGCCGCGTCGCTGCCGTCGCGGTAGCCGGTGACGTCGTCGAAGGCGACCATGGCGGCCACCACGGCCACCTCGGCGAGCAGGATGAGCAGGAGCAGCCCCAGCGTGCCCGGCTCCCAGCGCAGCGCGGGCGCGAGCATGGCCAGTACCAGGGGCAGGCCGATGTAGTAGTCGTAGATGTCGAGCTTGGCCAGCCGGGCGTAGGCGGCCAGTGCGCCCCGGGGCGGCGCCGCTGCGGGCGCCGTTCCGGAGGGGGGCGCGGCGGTGTGGTCGGTCATCTCGTTCTCCCGTAACGGTCGGCGAACGCGCACACGGTGTCGGCGATGTGCTCCACCTGGGCGTCGTCCAGGTGCGGGTACAGCGGCAGGGAGATGTTGCGCCGTGCCGCCGACTCCGCGTTGGGCCACCGGGCCCCGGCCCGGGCGTACGGGGCGAACGCGGGCTGGGCGGGCAGTGCGCGCGGGTAGTACACGTGGGTGTCGATCCCGTGCGCGGACAGGTGGACGCGCAGGTCGTCGCGCTCCTCGGCCAGGAGCGTGTAGACGTAGTGGCAGCGACCGTCGCCGCCCGTGGGCGGCGCCGTGATCCCGGCTCCGGCCAGTTGCGCGAACCGGCTGGAGTAGTAGGTGGAGATCTCGGCCCGGCGGGCGAGCCGGTCCTCCAGCCCGCTCAGCCGGTGGAGCTGGAACTCGGCCATCACCTCGTCGAAGCGGCTGTTGAGGCCGATCCGGTGGTGCAGGAAGCGGTGCGTGCCGTCCTGGCCGTGGTTGCGCAGCATCCGCACGCGCACGGCGAGTTCGGCGTCCGCGGTGACGACCACGCCGCCCTCGCCGGGCATGCCGAAGGTCTTGACCTGGACGAAGGAGTAGACCCCGGCGTCGCCCCACAGCCCGGCGGGGCGGCCGCCGAGGGTTCCCCCCTGGGCCAGCGCGGAGTCCTCGACCAGGCGCAGCCCGTACTGGTCGGCCAGGTCCCGGAACCGGGGCATGGCGGCCATCATCGAGAACACGTGCGCGGGCATGACCGCGCGGGTGCGCGCGGTGAGGGCGGTCTCGGCGGCGTCCGGGTCAAGGGTCAGGGAGACCGGGTCGACGTCGGCGAAGACCGGGCGCGCGCCGCGTTCGACGACGGTGCTGGCCAGCGGCGCGCAGCCGAAGGCCGGTACCACCACCTCGTCTCCGCGGCCGATCTCCATGGCGGCCAGGACCAGGGTGAGCGCGGAGGTGCCGCTGGAGCAGGCGACGACGTCGGCGGCGGCGAGGCGGTCGCGCAGTTGGCGTTCGAGGCGGGCGGTGCGCTCGCCGAGGATGAACTTCTGCGCGCCGCCGGTGCCGGTGGCGTGGACGGCCTCCAGCAGGACGTCGCGGTCGGCGTCGAACAGGTCGGGGGCGAAGAAGGGGATGCGCCGCCCGGTCGCCGTGGTCATCGGTGCCTCCGAACGCAGAAGTCCTCGATCTCCCCGCAGACCCGGTCCGCCTGGGCGTCGGTCAGGTCGGGGTAGAGCGGCAGGGCCACCGCCGCCTCGCAGGCGGCCTCGGCCCGCGGGAAGTCGCCGGGCGCGTGTCCCAGGCGGGTGAAGCAGGGCTGCAGGTGCAGCGGGATCGGGTAGTAGGTCTCGGTGCCGATTCCGGCCCCGGCCAGGTGGGCGACCAGGGCGTCGCGGTCGTCGGCCTCGACGAGGTGGACGTAGACGACGCGTTCGCCGCCGGGGTGGGGCGCGACGGCGCCGGGCACGGCGCGTATCCCGGGCAGGTCGCGCAGGCGGGCGTCGTAGCGCGCGGACAGCTCGGCCCGGCGGGCGATGTCGGTGTCGAGCCGGGAGAGCTTGGCCAGCAGCACGGCGGCCTGGATGTCGTCCATCTTGCTGTTGCAGCCCGCGACGACCGTCGGGTTGGCTATGCCCGGGAAGTCGTCCAGGGTCCGCCCGGAGCGGCCGTGGTGGCGCAGTGCCCGCGCGGTCTCGGCGACGGCGTCGTCGTCGGTGAGCAGCGCGCCCGCGTCGCCGATGGCGCCGAGGGTCTTGGAGGGGAAGAAGGACAGCACGCCGCCGGTGCCGAGCAGTCCGGCGTGCACGCCGCGCAGCCGCATGCCGATGGCCTCGGCGCTGTCCTCCAGCACGGTCAGGCCGCGGCGCCGGGCGACCTCGCGCACGCCCTCCATGTCGGCCAGGCGGTCGAACAGGTGGACCGGCATGACCATCCGGGTGCGGGAGGTGGCCACCGCGTCCACCGAGGCCGGGTCGATGCCGTACCCGTGCTCCTCGATGTCGGCGAAGACCGGTACGCCCCCGGCGAGGACGACGGAGCTGGCGGTGGCGACGAAGGAGTAGGCGGGGACGATCACCTCGTCGCCGGGGCGCAGCCCGGCGGCGCGCAGCAGGATGACGAGGGCGTCGGTTCCGGAGTTGACGCCGACCACGTGCCGGGCGCCGGTCCAGCGGGCCAGGGCGTCCTCGAACTCGGCGACCACGGCCCCGTGCGAGAACTTGCCCCGGTCCATGACCCGTAGGCAGTTGTCCCGGATGTGCGGCCACAGTTCCGCGAAGCTCCGGGACTGGTCGAAGAAGGGGACGGGGAGGCGTGTTCTGCCGGGGGGCACCGCCTCGGGGGGTTCGAGCGTTCTCTTCAACTTCTCCACGTTTCTACGCTGCGGGAGGGGGGCGGTCTCCGGCCGCGGCGGTCGGCCTCGGCCGGGTCGGGGGTTCAGCCGCCGAGGAGGGGGATGTCGTTGCGGCCCAGGTGGTAGTCGCGGACCGCGTCGACCAGTTCGGAGGCGGAGAGCGTGCCGCTGCCGTCGGTGTCGAGTTCGTCGAAGACGCGGTCGGAGTCCCGCGCGCTGACGCCGACGGCGTCGAGCCACCGGCGCATCTCGCTCCGGCTGATCCCGCCGTCGCCGTCGGTGTCGAGCACGCCCATGGTGGCCTGGAGCGTCGGCCGGGCGATCTCGGCGAAGCCCTCCTCGCTGCCGACCATCTCGCGCCCGGCGACCTCCATGAACTGGTCGCGGCTCAGCCGGTCGGTGCCCGAGGCCGCCGCCAGGCGGTCGAACATGCCCAGGTAGGCGGCCCTGAGCGCGTCGCCCCGGGCGGTGCCCTCGGCTCCCAGCCGCGAGACGATGCCGTCGGCCTCGGCCGCGAGGTCCGAGCGCTCGATCACGCCGTCGCCGTCGACGTCCCAGAGGCGGAAACGCTCCTGCAGGCGGCTGGCGATCTTGGTGGCGGTCGTCATGGGGTCTCGCTCACTTCTTTCGTGGAACAGCAGGAGCACGCCGTCATAACGGCGTTCGAAAAGGACACCCGAGATCGGACTCCGATCGATCCCGACGCCGAATAACGCCCTTCCCGCACGCGATAGGGAATACGGAACGGGAGGGACGGCGCGCTTCGCTTTCCCGCGTGCTCGCACCGAGGGGGGAGGGGGCGGAAACGGTCCCGGCCGCGGCGGTCGGCCGCGGCCGGAACGAGGGTTCTCAGCTTCCGAGGAGGGGGATGTCGTTGCGGCCCAGGTGGTAGTCGCGGACCGCGTCGACCAGCTCGGTGGTGGACAGCCTGCCACTGCCGTCGGTGTCCAGCTCGGCGAAGGCGCGGTCGGCCTCGGCGCCCTGGAGCCCGATGGCGGCGAACCACTTCTGCATCTCGGAGGGGCTGATCTCACCGTCGCCGCTGGTGTCCAGCACGTTGACGATGGCCTGGATGGTCGGCTGGACGACCGAGGCGAAGCCGGCGTCGCCCTTGCTGATGATCTCCTGCTCGGCGGCCCGGACGAACTCCTCCCGGCTCATCGCCTGGGTGCCGGCGGCGGCGGCCAGGTGGTCGAACATCGCCAGGTAGGCGGCCTTGAGCTCGTTGCCCTGGGCGGTGCCCTCGGCTCCCAGCCGCGAGACGATGTCGTTCGCCTCGGTCTCGAAGTCCGAGCGCTCGATGGTGCCGCTGCCGTCGACGTCCCAGAGGCGGAAGCGCTCTTCGAGACGGCTGTTGGCCTTGGTTGCGGTCGTCATTTATTTTCCCTCTCGGTTCCCATGGAAAAACAGACGTACGATGCTCTCTCCGAGCACAGGAAAGGACCCTCGGGCCGAGCCCGGCCGAACCTTCCCCGCACCCAGAACATTAGCCCGCGAACACGCCCCACAAAAGGGGGTCAGAAGAATTCATGGGGGCAATTGATTTTTTATATCGGACATATTTCAGCAAATGCCAGATTCTTCGGAAACCGTTGCGGCGGCGGGGTCGGCGCCGACCGCTTCCCCCTGCCGGAACACCAGAGTCTCACCCGAGGCGAGCCCCAGGTCCCGCCCGGTCGGCAGCGGGTCGGCGTGGACCAGCACGTTGTAGTGGTTGGGCATGTGGCAGGCGTCGAAGCCGAGCACCGTCCCCACCCGGCGCGGGCCGATCCACACCTCGTCGCCCCGGTCCACCACCCCGGCGCCGGTGATCTCGGCGAACCCGAGGAAGCCCACCCGATCGATCCGGGCCCCCTCCGCGGTCTCGGTGTGGTCGGTGGCGACCAGCTCGTGCACCTCCCCCGCGCGCACGCACCGGCTGGCGTGGGGTTCGAGCCGCATGCCGCGCTCGCTCCTGCGGTGCACCAGGACCTTGACCAGCGTCGCGGTGACGTCACGCTTGGGACCGTCCTCACGGGGGTTCATCGCGCGTCCTCCCTCGTGGGCTCCGCGGCCCGCGCCAGGCGGTAGGCGTCCGCGACCAGCCGCAGGGCGGAGGGCCCCGCCGGGTCCTCGACCACGCCGCCGCGCACCCGCCGCTCGAACTCGGCGAGCACGCCCACGTACTCGTGCCACAGGGAGTCCTTGAACCCGGGGTGGCCCTCCAGCATGTCCGCCGTGAGCACCGCGCCGTCGGCGGTGCGCGCCTCGACGTCCTTGCGCTCGCCGGGGTGGGACCAGTCGAGCAGGACGCGTGCGCGCGCCCCCGCGGCGCGCAGCACGACCTCGGCCCGGCGGTCGGTGCCCGCGGCGTCGCGCGTGACGCGCGCCGACTCGGCCTCGGCGGGTCCGAGCAGCCACTCCACCAGGTCGAAGGCGTTGGGTCCGTTGTCGGCCAGGCACCCGCCGCCGCAGCGGGCCGGGTCCAGGTACCAGGTGTCGGTCCCGGCGTGCTCCTCGATCCGTTCCAGGTAGCGCACGGTCAGCTCCTCCACCCGCCGTCCGGACAGGTCCCGGCGCAGCAGCGCGAGCGCGGAGTTGTACCGGCGGTGGAAGGCGGTGAACAGCACCGTGCCCCGGTCGCGGGCGAGCCCGGTCAGCGCCCGCCCCTGGACGGCGTCCAGCGCGAGCGGCTTCTCCACGCACACGGCCACCCCGCGCCGCAGCGCGTCGGCGCAGACGGGGGCGTGGGCGTCGTTGGGCGCGGTGACCACGAGCGCGTCCAGTCCGGTCTCGTCGAGCATCCGGACGTGGTCGGTGTAGCCCCGCGCCCCGACCGGGTGGGCCGCGAGCACACCGGGGTCGCGGTCGCACACAGCTACCAGGTCCAGCCCGGGCGCGGCGCGCAGTGCCTCCAGGTAGAAGCGGGAGATCACGCCGAGCCCGACCAGCCCGGTGCGCAGCGGGGCGCTCATCGCGTCTGCTCCCCCATCGCCTCAAGGGGCAGGCCGGTCCGGTCGGCCAGCTCCGCCAGTTCGGAGTACAGCTCCGCCTCCAGCCGCACGCCCGTCAGGCGCAGTTCCCGCGCCCGGTGGTACTCGTGCCAGCCGGGGTAGCGCACCGGCGCGTCCGGGTCGGTGGGCGGGCAGGCCAGCAGCGCGCCGAACAGCTCGCGCGCGTCGTTTTCGGCCCCTTCCCGCAGGGCGTCGGGGGCGATCGCGGCCACGAAGAAGCCGATGTCGTCGTCGCGTCCGCCCGGGCCGCCGTCCCCGTCCAGGGCGTCGGGGTGCGGGCCCGTCCCGGCCCCCGGGACCAGCGCGGAGAGCACCTCGACCATGAGCCCGAGGCCGAAGCCCTTGTAGCGTCCCGCGTCGCCGCCCAGCCACATCAGGTGCGCGCGCCCGGCGTCGAAGGCGGAGGGGTCGGTGACGGGCGCGCCGGTGTCGTCGCACAGCAGGCCCTCGGGCAGGGTGAGGCCCTCGCGGGCGGCCTGGCGCACCCGGCCGGTGGGCGCGGCCGTTGTGCTCATGTCGAGCAGGAACGGGGGGTGCTCCCCCGCCGGGGCGGCGACGCTGAGCGGGTTGGTGCCCAGCATCGCGACCGCGCCGCCGGGCGGACGGGCGATGCGCTGGCGTCCGCAGTTGCTGGCCACCAGGCCCACCATGCCGCGTTCGGCCGCGCGCAGCGCGTGGTACCCGGCGCAGCCCAGATGGGTGGCGCCGCGCACGGACACCAGTCCGATGCCGTGGCGCGCGGCGCGTTCGGCGGCCAGGTCCATGGCCTCGCTGGCCGCCCACAGGCCCAGGGCCCGCCGGGAGTCCCAGAGCACGGCGGCGCCGAGGTCGGCGAGGACGCGCGGCTCGGCGGCGGGGTCGGCCCTGCCCTCGTCGAGGAGCGGCAGGTAGAGGCGGGTCAGGTTGGCCAGGCCGTGCGAGCGCGGACCGGCGAGGTCTCCGTGGCACAGGGCGCGCGCCGCCTGGGCCGCCCGGTCGGGGGGCAGGCCGCGGTCGGCGAACACCCCGGCCGCGAACGCGACCAGGTCGTCGTGGCGTACCCGCACGGCCTCGTGTTCCGGCGGAGCCTGGGTGGGGGCCGCTGTGGTCACCGGGCCTCCCGGGCGGGGTCGTGGTGTTCGCTCATGTCCTCGGCGCCTTCCTCGTCGGTGGTGTGGGGTCTTCGTCGGTGTGCGGCCCTTGGGCCCCGTGCGGGTCGTCGGGCCCGGAGGCCCGACGCGGGATCTGGTCGGTGAAGGCGGCCAGGACGCGGGCGACCGCGTCGGCGAACCCGTCGAGTTCGTCGGCGCGCGCGAACTCGCCGTCGGCGTGCGCGTTGTTGGCGGCCAGGTCGCCGGGGCCCAGCACTGCGGTGCTGGCTCCGGCGACCCCGGACATCCAGATCGCGTCACAGGTGAAGGCGGGTTCGTCCGCGGGCCACGGGGCGATTCCGGCGCGGCGCAGCAGGGCGGGCCCCCAGGGGTCGCGCCCGTCGAGCGCGGGCAGGCCGCGCTTGGTCCACTCCAGGCGGGTGAGGGCGCGGGCGTCGGCGGCGGTGCGGGCGAACAGCGCGGTCTCGGCGAAGTCCTCGGTGAAGGCGTCCAGTCCCGCGTCGAGCGCGTCGGTCAGGGCGCGTTCCAGGGCGCGTCCGGCGGCGGCGTCCGCGTAGGCGAGGTTGAGCAGCAGCGACCCGCTGCCGTAGACCCTGTTGTGCAGGGTGCCGGTGTGCAACCCGGCCAGGCACACCGCGCCGGAGCGGGCGTGCGCGTCCATGGCGCGGCCCAGGTGCCGGGCCAGGTGGCCCAGCAGGACGGAGGCGTTGTGCCCGGTGTGCGGGCGGTCGTCGACGGCGTCCTTCCCTCGGACCGAGATACGGGCGGTCATCGACGCGGTGCTGCGCGTGAGGAACCGCATCCGGGTGGGCTCGCAGAAGATGTTGAGGCGGCCGGTGTGGCCGCGTTCGACCAGCGGCCGGGTGCCGAGGGTGCCCATGGCTCCGCCCTCCTCCCCCGCCACGGCCTGGACGAGCACCGCGACGTCGCGGCCGACGGCCGGGTCGCGTTCGCGGGCGGCCCGCACCCCGGCCAGCAGCGCCGCCGCCGGGCCCTTGGCGTCGATGGCGCCGCGCCCGTGGAAGCGTTCGCCGTCGAAGCCGACCGGCTGCTGCCCGGCGACCGTGTCCAGGTGCACGTTGAACATCACGGTGCGCTCGGCGGGCAGGTCGGGGCCCAGCCGCAGCACGAGGCTGGGCTGGCAGCCGAGGAAACCGGGGCGGGCCAGGGCCTGGCGGACTGCCCGCCTCCTGCCTGCGGCCGTGGGCCGCGCACATCCGCTTGGCCTCGGTGAGCAGCCGGACCGCCTCGACCTGGACCGGGAGCGTGCC
>NZ_LEKI01000158.1:0-13292 GCF_001029525.1 Nocardiopsis sp. RV163
GGCCTCACCTCCGCCGCACCCGCCCGCCCCCGCCGTCCCGCGTGCTCAGTCCCGACCGCGCAGGAGCGGGAGCACCACGGCCGCGCACATCAAGGGGAGCAGCAGCAGCGGGACGAGGAGCCACACCAGCATGTGGTCGACGAGCAGGACGACCGCCGCCTGCGCCAGGCCGACCAGCACGAACCCGGTCCTCATGAGGCGGTGCGCGCCCGACCACCAGCGGAGCACGGGCCCGTCGCGGTCCGCCCCGGGCTCCGGTGCGGGCAGGACGGCGCCGAGACCGACCAGGAACAGACCTGTCGCCGCCCCCAGCACCCGGCTGATCGGGAGGTCCCATCCGGCCTGGCCCAGGACGAGCACGCCGTGCGTCACGAGCAGGAACAGGGACAGCAGGCACAGGAGCGCGTTCATGCCCCGCGCGGCGCTCCGAGCCGACGACAGCCGCAGCGAGTCCTGGAGGCCGTTCTGGAGACGGGTCCCGAAGACCGCGGCGGCCGACAGCACGACCGCCAGCAGTCCGGTCGTCAGGGGCAGGGCCAGCACGAGCACCACCCGGGGGACCGTGTCGGGGGTGCCGTCCAGGTTGGTCCGTCCGCTGAGCACCGTCCCCGGCAGCTCGGGCCAGGCCGTCCAGGAGACGAGGGCCATGAGGGCGACCGAGACCGCTGTGACGAGAATTCCCGAAAGGGGAATGCGCGGCCTTTCCCTCTTCGCCTCCGACGGATTCTCCGTACCGTTCATTCCTTTTTCCTCTCCCTCGCCGTTCTCGTGGCACAACACTAGGAAAAGGGCTTTCAGGGCCGCATCGACCGCGGGGCACGGTGCGGTCACGCGTTCGGCGGGCCCCGGACGTGCCGGAGGTCATGGTGCGGACGTGCCCCCGACCATGACCTCACGCGACGGTCCGCACCGGGCGGTCCCGACTAGGCTCGGAGGAATGCGCACCCCCGGCTCCGCGACCGACCCGTCCTCCTGGGTCACGCTGCACGAGAACCGTCCGCCCCGCGTTCTCAAACTGCTGTTCTGGGGCGCGGTGGCGCTCACACTCGGCCTTTACGCCCTGCTGTTCCTGAGCGGGCAGATGCGCTTCCGGGGCGGCGACCCCGTCGCCAACACCGCTGTGCTCGTCAGCGTCGGCGTCCTGCTGCTCTGCTGCGCGCTGTGGCCGTTCCTGGCCTGGTCCCCGGCGTCCCCGTGGCCGCGCAGGGCGGTCAGCGCCGCCTTCCTCGCCCTCACCGTGCTCTGCATGCTCAGCAGCAACCACACGACCTTCCTGCTGCTGTGCGTGGGCACGATGAACGCGGTGGCCGTGTTCGGGCTGCCGGGCGGCATCGGCTACGGCTCCGCCGTTCTCGTGTTCAGCGTCGGTCTCACCCTGGTGGTCCCCGACCTGCCGTTCGCGGTGGGGCTGTTCGCCGGGGTGATCCTGCTGTTCATCGTGGCGGCGTCGGGAACGGTGTTCCTCGGGCTGACCGTGGCCGCGCGGCGGGCCGAGCGCACACGGGAGCTCCTTGCAGCGCTGGAGGAGGCCCACGGGGAGCTGCGCCGCCGCTCCGAGCGCATCCGCGAGCTCACCGTGGCCGAGGAGCGCGCCCGCATGTCCCGGGAGATGCACGACAGCACCGGCCACTACCTGACCGCGCTCACGATGTCGCTGACGAACGCGCTGCGCTTTCGCACAGCCCGGCCCGACGCGGCGTGGGAGGAGGTGGAGCAGGCCCGTGAACTGGCCGGGGAGGCGCTCACCGACACCCGGCGCTGGGTGCGCGCGCTGCGACCCCTGCGGTTGGAGGGACGCGCGGGGCCGGCGGCCATGCGGGCGCTGGCGGCCTCATTCGACGGCGGGGGCATCCGGATCGGGTTCGCCGTCACCGGCACCGGGGTCTGGCCCGACCTGTCGGAGGAGGCCGAGCTGGTCTGTTACCGGGTGCTCCAGGAGGGCCTGACGAACGCGATGCGCCACTCGGGCGCGGACCTGGTCGAGGTGGAGGTGCTGACCCGCGCCGACGGGGTCGCGCTCACGGTGACCGACAACGGCGGCGGCGCGGCGGAGGAGGCGGTGCACGCGGGGTTCGGGCTGCGGGGCCTGTCCGAACGGGTCGCGGCCGTCGGCGGGACGATGCTCAGCGGCAACGTGTGCGCGGACGACCGGGCCCGGGAGGACACGGCGTTGGGGGCCCGGGCGCGGAAGAGCGCGGCGCCGGAGGGCCGGACGCGTGAGGACGCGGCGGACGGGGACCAGACCTGTCGGGAGCGCACGCTGGAGGGCGCGGCGCCGGGGAGCGCGCCCCCGGCGGGTTCCCCCGGCTTCCGGCTCCGCGCGGAGGTTCCCGCGGACGCCGGTACGCGGGAGACTGTTCACGGCACGGCTGGGGGCACCACTTGACCACTGTTTCGGTCCTGATCGTCGACGACCAGATCCTGATGCGGCAGGGCCTGCGCAAACTGCTGGAGATCGAGGAGGGCGTCGACGTCGTCGGCGACGCCGCGGACGGCGTCGAGGCCCTGGAGTTCCTGTCGGCCGCCGACCCGCTCCCGGACGTGGCCCTGGTGGACGCCCGTATGCCTCGCATGGACGGGGTGGCCCTCGTCGGGCGGATGCGCGCGGAGTATCCGGGCGTGCCCGCCCTGGTCCTGACCACGTTCGACGACGACGAACTGGTCTTCGGCGGCCTGCGGGCCGGAGCGCGCGGCTACCTGCTCAAGGACGTGGCGCCGGAGGAACTGGTTACGGCGATCCGCCGCGTCGCCCGGGGCGAGACCGTTCTCGGCGGTCCGGCGGCCGAACTCCTGGTCGCAGCGCTGGGCGGGGGCCCCTCCGCCGCCCCCGAGGCGGACCCGTCCCGCCGTTCGGAGCACGGGGAGGCGCCCCGGCTGTCGGAGCGCGAGGAGGAGGTGGCCCGCCTGGTCGGCACGGGCGCCACCAACCGGGAGGTCGCGCGGACCCTGTTCATCACCGAGGGCACCGCCAAGAACCACGTCACGAGCATCCTGCGCAAGCTCGGGCTGCGCGACCGCACCCGGCTCGCCCTGTGGGTACGGGAGCGCCGGGACTGCTAGAGGGCCCGTCCTCGGAGGCCGGACGGGCCCGTCCTCGAAGGCCCTCCGACGCGTGCGTCGGGCACGACCCCGGGCGTTGGGCGCCCCTGCGGGCGGGGCAGGACCCCGCAGCGCCGTCCGCGCCCGCCCTCCGGTGGGGCGACCGGCGTTCCGGCCAGAACTCCACCCCCGGAAGCGGTATAGTATGGCCGGTATAGTTATTGGTTGCGTGAGAGGCCGTCGCATGATCGAGATCCTGAAACCCGCCGAACTGGCCCGAGCCAAGGACGCCGGCGCCCTGGTCGCCCGCATCCTCCGGACGGCACGGAGCCGTACCGCGGTCGGCACCAACCTCCTGGACATCGACCGGTGGGCCCGGGAGATGATCGCCGAGGCCGGAGCGCAGTCCTGCTACGTCGACTACGCGCCCTCCTTCGGGCGCGGGCCGTTCGGCCACTACATCTGCACGGCCGTCAACGACGCCGTGCTCCACGGGCTGCCCCACGACTACGCGCTCGCCGACGGCGACCTGCTCACCCTCGACCTCGCAGTCTCCCTGGACGGGATCGCCGCGGACTCCGCCATCAGCTTCGTCGTGGGCGAGTCCAGGCCCGCGGAGAGCCTCGCGATGATCCGCGCGACCGAACGCGCGCTGGAGGCGGGGATCGCCGCCGCCCGGCCCGGCGCCCGTATCGGCGACATCTCCCACGCCATCGGCTCGGTCCTCAGCGCGGCGGGGTACCCGATCAACACCGAGTTCGGCGGTCACGGCATCGGGTCGACGATGCACCAGGACCCGCACGTGGCCAACACCGGACAGCCCGGACGCGGCTACAAACTGCGCCCCGGGCTGCTGCTCGCCCTGGAGCCGTGGGTCATGGCGGACACCAACGAACTGGTCACCGACGCCGACGGGTGGACCCTGCGCAGCGCGACGGGATGCCGTACGGCGCACAGCGAGCACACGATCGCCGTCACCGACAAGGGAGCCGAGATCCTCACCCTGCCCGGGTGAACGCCGGACCGCCGCTCGCGCGCCCGGCCCGGTAGCGCCACCGGCGGGCCCGGCGCGCGCCGGGGGTCAGGCGGGGAACTCCTCGCTCGCGTCGGCGAGGATGTCGAGCACCACGATCGGGTCGGGCAGCACCACGGCCCCGTCCGCGGCGCGCGGCGGGCGGATCCAGGTGACCCGGCCGCCGGAGGGCAGCAGCGAGGGGGCGCCGAGCACGAAGCTGTCCCGGCAGTGCCAGCGCAACCCCGGCATCTCCTCCACGGCCTCGGGTACGCAGTCCAGGTGGCAGGACCACCACTCGTCCTCGTCCACCGGCGAACGGGTGGCCACGAAGAACAGGTAGCGCGAGGACTCCACCGCCGCGACCGGGCCCGCGGGGACGCCCGAGCGGCCCATGCGCGCCAGCGCCATCAGACCCGCCTCACGGGGGACGTCGAACACGTCGAAGACCCGCCCCGTGGGCAGGATGATGTTGGCGTCGGGGGCGGCCGTCCACCACCGCCGGATGGTGTCGGCGTCGGTGCTGGCCTCCACCGCCCAGGCCATCGTCACCGGGTGCGCCGCCGGGTCCGGACAGCCCATCCGGTCGCAACTGCACGCGCGGTCCTGCCCCGGCGAGGTGCCGCGCGCCACCGGCCAGCCCAGCTCGGCGTAGCCCAGAGCCGCAGCCAGCATGCCGCCCGCAGCATGGCGGCGCTTACGTCGGTACAGAACCTCGGCCATGGAGCCTCCCCGGTGTTCGCTCGTGTTCCAGACGCGGCCTCGTCTTCGAAGGCCCGGCGCCCGGAGACCGCGACCGGGGCGAGGGGCCTGGTCGCGCTACCGCAGCAGGCGGGCGGCCTCGGTCGCCCAGTAGGTGAGGATCTGCTCGGCCCCGGCCCTGCGATAAGAGGTCAGTGTCTCCACGATGGCCCTCTCGCGGTCGATCCAGCCCCGCTCCGCGGCCGCCTCGATCATGGCGTACTCGCCGCTGACCTGGTAGGCCGACACGGGTACCGGGGAGGCCTCGGCCACCTTGGCCACGATGTCGAGGTAGGCCAGGCCGGGTTTGACCATCACCATGTCCGCGCCCTCGGCGACGTCCAGGGCCACCTCGCGCAGCGCCTCGCGCGCGTTGGCGGGGTCCTGCTGGTAGCCGGAGCGGTCGCCGAACTGCGGCGCGCCCTCCGCGGCCTCGCGGAAGGGGCCGTAGAACGCCGACGCGTACTTGGCCGCGTAGGCCAGGATGGGCACCTGCCGGTGCCCGGTGCGGTCCAGACCGGCGCGGATCGCCGCGACCTGGCCGTCCATCATGCCGCTGGGCGCCACCACGGCGGCTCCCGCCTCGGCCTGGGCCGCGGCCACGGACGCGTACCGCTCCAGGGTCAGGTCGTTGTCGACGTGCCCGTCCACCTCCAGCGGGCCGCAGTGGCCGTGGTCGGTGTACTCGCACAGGCACAGGTCGGCGATCACCACGAGGTCGTCGCCGACCTCGGCGGACAGGTCGCGCAGGGCGGCCTGGACGATCCCCTCGGGGTCGTCGGCGGCCGAGCCGTGCGCGTCCTTGTGCGCGGGGATACCGAAGAGCATCAGCCCTCCGACCCCGGCGGCGGCCGCCTCGTGGGCCGCCTTGCGCAGGCTGTCACGCGTGTGCTGCACCTGGCCGGGCATCGAGGAGACGGCCACCGGCTCGGTGATGCCCTCCTTGACGAACATCGGCAGGACGAGGTTCTCGGGGCGGACCCGGGTCTCGGCGACCAGGCGGCGCAGCGCCGGACCGCGGCGCAGGCGGCGCGGCCGGACCACGGGGAAGGCCGCGTCGTTGTTGGAGGCGTTCATCACGGTGCTCCCGGGAAAGGTTCGTGCGTCGGCGGCGGTGTGGTCTCTCAGAGCTTGCGGCGGCGGCCGCGCCTCTTCTGACTGGGTTTGAGGACGGGCTTGCCCGCCTCGACCGCCTCGCGCCTCTTCTCGGCACCGTACTCCGAAAGGGCCTTTGCCAGGGCGGAAACCGAGGCTTTGGGAGCCACTACGTCGACGCGCAGGCCGAACTCGATCGCGGTCTTCTGCGTCTCGGGGCCGATGACGGCGATGGCGGTGGTGTTGTGCGGCTTGCCCGCGATCCCCACCAGGTTGCGCACCGTGGAGGAGGACGTGAACAGCACCGCGTCGAAGCCGCCGCCCTTGATCGCCTCGCGGACGGGCGCGGGCGGGGGCGCGGCGCGCACGGTGCGGTAGGCGGTGACGTCGTCGACCTCCCAGCCGAGCTTGTCCAGTCCTGCGGACAGGGTCTCGGTGGCGATGTCGGCGCGCGGCAGCAGGACCCGCTCGATCGGGTCGATCTCGGCGTCGTAGGGCGGCCACACCGAGACCAGGCCCGAGCTGGACTGCTCCTCCTCGGGCGGGGCCAGGTCGGGCTGGATGCCGAACTCGCGCACGGCGCGCGCGGTGGCCTCACCGACGACGGCGACCTTGACCCCGGCGAACGCGCGCGCGTCCAGGCCGTAGGACTCCAGGCGCTCCCGGATGGCGCGGACCGCGTTGACCGAGGTGAAGGCCACCCACTGGTAGCGGCCGGTGACCAGGCCGCGGACGGCGCGCTCCATCTGCTGCGGGGTGCGCGGCGGCTCCACTGAGATGGTGGGCACCTCCTCGGGCACCGCGCCGTAGCCGCGCAGTTGGTCGGACAGGGCGGCGGCCTGCTCCTTGGTGCGGGGCACCAGGACGCGCCAGCCGAACAGCGGGCGGCTCTCGTACCAGGACAGCTCGGAATGGCGTCCCGCGGCGGGACCGACGACCATCAGCGCGGGCGCGGTGACGTGGTGGCCCTTGGCGTCCTTGGCCTTGAGGTCGGCGACGAGCCGCCCCAGGGTCGAGGAGACCGTGGTCTGGCGGGTGGTGCCGCCCGCGCGCACGACCGCGACGGGGGTCGTGGCGGGCCGCCCTCCGGCGATGAGGGTCTTGCACAGCACGTCGAAGCCGGGGCCCTGGTGCTCCACCGGCTCGTCGGCGGGCGCGTCGCCGCCCATGACGACGAGGGTGGCGCCGCTGGCGGCGGCCTCGTGCCAGTCGACCCCTCCCCCGCCGTGCGCGCGGGCGTTGAGCACGCGCACCTCGGGGCTGTCCGCGTCCAGCAGGGGCACGCCCGCGAAGGTCGGCACGGAGGTGATCGCGGAGACGCCGGGGGCGACCTCGACCTCGACCCCGGCCTCGTGGCAGGCGGAGACCAGCTCGGCGCCGCGGCAGCCGAAGAACGGGTCGCCGGAGTAGAGGCGGACCACCCGCTGCCCGTCGCGGGCGCGCGCCACCGCCATGGCGTTGACGTCGCCGCCGCACTCGCCCGCCTCGATCACGGAGACGTCCTCGGAGCAGTGGGAGAGGAGTTCGGCGCGAAAGCCCGAGAGCTCCTCCGCGGCGGGCTCCCGCAGGGTGATGACCACGTCGGCGTGGCTCAGCAGCTCGGCGCCGCGCAGGGTGAGCAGGTCGGCGCCGCCCGGACCGGAACCGACCAGGGCGACGTGCCCGGCCCGCGCTGCGGCGCGCGGTTCCTCCGGCTGGGGGTTGGCGTTGGCGTTCACGTGCTGGCTCCTCTGTGTGGGTCGCCGCGCCCCGGTGTGCGGCGGCGGGGGCGGCGGTACGGCGGGCCCAGGCCGAGGAGGCCCGCCGGCTGCTCCTGCTTAGGGCGTGTCCCTCTCGGCGAAGGCCTCGGCCACGATGCGGTCGGCGCCCTCGGCGATCATCTGGCGGGCCAGGTCCCGGCCGAGCGCGGTGGCGGCGGCCAGGTCCCCGGGCGAGGCGAGGTCGGCGGCGCGCTCGCCGCGCACGGCCTCGGCCCCGTCGGTGGCGACCACGGCGGCGCGCAGGCGCAGGCGGCCCGCCCCGGCGTCGTACTGGGCGTAGGCGCCGACCGGGGCGGCGCAACCGGCCTCCAGCTCGGCGAGCACGGTGCGTTCGGCGACGACCTCGGCACGGGTGGCCGGGTGGTCGACCGAGTTCAGGTAGGCCAGGTCGCCGTCGAGGCGCTCGGCGGGGCACTCGACGGCGAGGGCGCCCTGGCCGGGCGCGGGCAGCATCTGCTCGGGCTCGAAGACCTCGGTGACGTCGTCGGTGCGGCCCACGCGGCCGAGCCCGGCGTAGGCCAGGACGACGGCGTCCAGCTCTCCGGAGGAGACCTTGCCCAGGCGGGTCTCGGCGTTGCCGCGGATGGGGACGTAGACCAGGTCCGGGCGCAGCGCGGCGAGCTGGGCGACCCGGCGCGGGGAGCCGGTGCCGACCCTGGACCCGGCGGGCAGGTCGGCGAACTTGAGCCCGTCGCGCGCGCAAAGGGCGTCGCGCGGGTCGTCGCGTTCGGGGACGGCGGCCAGCACGAGCCCCTCGGCGGGCGTGGTGGGCAGGTCCTTGAGGGAGTGGACGGCGAAGTCCACGGTGCCCGCGTGGAGCTCGTCGCGCAGCGCGTTGACGAACACGCCGGTGCCGCCGAGCTGGGTCAGGTGCGCCTTGGTGACGTCGCCGAAGCTGGTGATCAGCTCCAGCTCGATCGCCCTGCCGGTGCGTGCGGTGATGGCGTCGGCGACCATGCGCGACTGGCTGGTGGCCATGGTGCTGCGGCGGGTGCCGAGCCTGGCCGGGGCGCCGTGGTCGGGTGCTCCGTCGGCGGTCGTGCCTAGGGAGGGCGTGCCGGTCATGACTTCTCCTGTGCGGTCCGTGCCGCGGTGGCGGTGCCCTCGGGGGCGGTGAGCGCCTCGGGGCTTCCGGGGTCGAGTGCGAAGAGTTCTCTCAGGGCCGCCTCGTAGGACTCCCCGTCCGGCGCGGCGGCCAGTTCCTTGACGCGAACGGTCGGTCTGTGCAGGAGCTTGTCGGCGACGCGGCGCATGGCGCGGCTGATCTCCTCGCGCGTGCGGTCGTCGAGGTCGGCGGGCAGGCGGCCATGCAGGCGCGAGAGCTCGGCGTCCACCAGGTCCCTGGCCTGGGCGCGCAGGGCGACGACCGTGGGGGTCACCTGGTGGGCGCGGCGGACCGCGCGGAACTCGGTGACCTCCTCGTCGACGATGCCGCGCACGAGGGTGAGTGCGCTGTCGCGGCCGGTTTCGGCGCCGGGCGCGGCTGCGGCGGCCTGGCGCAGGTCCTCGATGTCGACCAGGCGCACGCCGGGCAGCTCGCGCACGGCCGGGTCGATGTCGCGGGGCAGCGCGAGGTCGAGGAAGACCAGGGGCCGCGTGCGCCCGGCGGTGGCGGCGGCCACGGCCTCGGCGGTCAGCACGAGGCCCTGGGCCCCGGTGCAGGAGATGACGAGGTCCACCTCGGCCAGCGCGGCGGCGGCGTCGGCGAAGGGGACGGCGCGGGCGTCGGCGGTGTCGTAGGCCTCGGTGAGGCACTCGGCCAGGCGCGCGGCCCGCTCGAAGGTGCGGTTGGCCACGACGACCGCCTCGGCGCCCTGGCGGGAGACGGTGTTGGCGGACAGTGCGCTCATGGAACCGGCGCCGAGGACGAGGACGCGCACGCCCGTGAGGGGGCCGTGCGCGGGCCGGGCGAGTCCGGGCGCGTCGGCGGTGCCGCCCGGGACCGCGGACATGGGGCAGCCCGCGGGGGGCAGCGAGTCCACGGTCTGGGCGGTCTGGAGGGCGGTGGTCTGGGGCGCGCCGGTCGGGCCGAGCCCGAGGCCGCCGGAGGCGACGGTGAGGCCGAAGCTGACCATGTCGGCGCCCGCGTGGTCGAGGTGGGTCTCGGTGTGGGCGCGCTTGCCCACGCGCAGGGCGCGCTGGCCGAGGTCGTTGAGGACGCGGCCGACGGAACCGGTCTCCTGGCCCTCCTTGAGGGCGTCGCGCACCTGGCCGAGGATCTGGCCCTCGCCGAGGACCATGGAGTCGAGCCCGCAGGTGACGGAGAACAGGTGTTGGACCGCGCGGTCCTCGTAGTGGACGTAGAGGTGTTCGGAGAGCTCGCCGAGGGGGACCCCGGTGTGCCAGGAGAGGAGTTCGGTGATGGCGGAGACGCCGCCGTGGAAGGCCGAGACGTCGGCGTAGACCTCGGTGCGGTTGCAGGTGGAGACCACCATGACCTCGTTGACGGGCTCGGAGCCGACCATCTCGGCGACCGCGTTGGCGCGGGTCTCCCCGTTCAGCGCGACACGTTCGAGGAGCGCCACCGGCGAACTCCGATGGCTCAACCCCACGGCCAGGACACTCATCCGCACTACTCCTATGCAGGCACCACACAGCGTCTTCGTATGCCCCGGCGGCGGCCAGACCGCCGGAGGCGCGGCGCACGCTCGCTCATCGCCCACCGCTCATGCGGGCCTCACGGCCCGGATCGTCCACCCCTCACGTCACGTCAGCTCCAGCCCCGCGCGTTCCGCGCCGTAGCCGTCGCCGTCGGCCCTGCGCTGCGCGTGGAAGGCGAGGATCTGGAGTTCGATGGACAAGTCGACCTTACGCACATCGACTCCGTCCGGCACATTGAGTACGACCGGCGCGAAGTTGAGGATGCTGGCCACCCCCGCCTCGACGAAGCGCGTCGCCACGCCCTGGGCGGAGACCGCCGGCGTCGTGATGACCCCGATGGAAACCCTCTCCGAACGGACAACCTCCTCCAGGCTGTCAATATGCCTCACGCCCAGGGAGGCGACACTCTGCCCCACCATCGCCGGGTCCGCGTCGAGCAGCGCCGCGATGCGGAACCCGCGGGTCCCGAACCCCCCGTAGTTGGCCAGTGCGCGCCCCAGGTTGCCTATCCCGGCGATGGCCACGGCCCAGTCCTGGGTGAGACCAAGCTCACGTGAGATCTGGTAGACGAGGTACTCCACCTCGTAACCAACGCCACGCGTGCCGTAGGACCCGAGGTGGGACAGGTCCTTGCGCAGCTTGGCGGAGTTCACACCGGCCGCGGAGGCGAGGTCCTCGGAGGAGACGGTGAGGGTGCCGCGGTCCTGGAGGGTCTGGAGGGCCCGCAGGTAGACGGGGAGCCGGGCCACGGTGGCCTCCGGGATGCCCCTCTCCCGGGGCCGTGGTGGACGACTTGTCACAGGCGGGCGCTCCTGGTCGGCGGGCGGGCGCGGAGGCGGTCCGGGCGGGAGGCGGGCCGCCTGGGTCGGCGTGCGGAGCGGACGGGCTGCCGCCGCCGCACTCCTCAGGCGTGTCTTGGGGTACCCAGATTACGCGCTTGTGAAAGCACGCACAAAGTGGGGCCCGCTGTGACGGCGGGCTCATAAGTTCCCACCGGCGAGGGGCTCGGCACCCCCGCGGAAACCCCGGGCGCGCACGTCGGCAATTCAGGACAACCAAAGAACGCCATATGTGCATATTTGTGGTCACAGATGTAGTTTTCGGACTTACTCAGCTCTCCGGCGGAGCCGCCCCCCGAGAGCAATCGGAAACGTTCCCTCCCATCGCCGGGCCCCTGACGGTGAGGCCCTCCGGAGAACCGCCCGAAACCCCTCAGCCGCCCAGGGCGGAGCGCAGCCGCTCCTCCCCCACCCTCCAGAAGTCGTGGCGCCGCCCGTCCACGAAGGTCACCGGGATCTTGTCCCAGTACTCCTCGCGTTCGTCCGCGCCGACCTCGTCGAGCCGCCGCACCGCCCGGCTGGCGCCGAGTTCGTCCGTGACCCGCTCGATGACCCCCCAGGCGTCCTCGCACAGGTGGCATCCCGGCTTGCCGAGCATCACCACGCGCGCATCGCCCGCCCACCGGGGTGTTTCAGCCATGTTCCCCTCCTGTTTCCGGAGCCTTGCGGCACCTCAGCCGCCCGCGAAGGGCGGTAGGACCTCGATCACAGTGCCGTCCGTGACCGGCACGTCACCGTGCGCTCTGCGCCCGACCGGGTGCTCGTCGACCAACAGCGAGGAGGATCCGAGTACGCGCTGGAAGCGGTCGTCCGGGTGCAGCCGACACGCCGCCTCCAGTACCTCCGCGAGCGTGGCGGCCCCGACCGTTTCCTCAGCGGTTCCGGCGGCCTCCTTGGCCGCTGCCCAGTACCTGATAGTGCACTTCGCCATCCGTTGATTATCCTTGGTGTTGCTCGGAGGCGACGAATTGGACATCTTCACCGGGGGCAATGGCGCCTTCGATCGCCCGCACAGAGCGGGGTGACGAGAAGAGACGCATGAGCCATCTGCTGCTGTTGACGAACTCGAACGAACCGTCCGACCACGTACTTCCCGCCCTCGGTCTCCTTCTGCACTCGGTGCGGGTGGCACCGGCGGAGGCGGGGGCCCTGCTGGCGTCGAACGCGGGCGGCGGCTCCGGCGCGCCGGTCGACGCCATCCTGGTGGACGCGCGGACCGACCTCGCCGCGGCCCGCAACTTCTGCCGCCTGCTCGACACCACGGGCCTGGACTGCCCGCTGATGGTGATCCTGACCGAGGGCGGCGTCGCGGCGCTGACCCCCGACTGGCAGGTGAACGACTTCATCCTGTCCACCGCCGGCCCCGCGGAGGTCGAGGCGCGCCTGCGGCTGGCCGTGGGATCGGCCGAGGCCGGGACGGACGACCCCGACGAGATCCGCAGGGGCGATCTCGTCATCGACGAGGCCACCTACATCGCGCGGCTGCGCGGCCGCATCCTCGACCTGACCTTCAAGGAGTTCGAACTGCTCAAGTTCCTGGCGCAGCACCCAGGCCGGGTGTTCACCCGGGCGCAGCTACTCCAGGAGGTGTGGGGCTACGACTACTTCGGCGGCACACGCACCATCGACGTCCACGTGCGGCGCCTGCGCGCCAAGCTGGGCTCGGAGTACGAGTCGCTGATCGGCACGGTGCGCAACGTGGGCTACCGCTTCGTGCCCGACCCGGTCGCCAAGGCGCCCTCGGCCGTACCGGAGGGGGTCGACGCACCTCCCGCCGCGCGCTCCGCGGAGCCCAGCGCGACCTGACGGACCGGGCGAGCCGCCTCCCTCCGCCCGGAAAACGGCTCCGGGGCGCCCGTGCGGGCGCCCCGGAGCCGTTTTCCTTCCCGGGCCCGACCGTCCCGCGGGCGGACGGTGTGAGAACGGGCCTCCGGACACTCGTGTTCGACGGCCCCAGGTCCTAAGATCGTGTGGGCACCCCCACGCCGGGACGTCAGGCGCGGCGAAACTCCCCTCGGGCGGGTGCGCAGAAGCTGCCTTGGCGCGCCATCCGCGAGGAGGAGAACGCCCCGATGCCCACGAACGCCGCGAGACCCCCCCTACTCCCCGGGCGCCGCCGCACGGCCGTCGCCCTGGGCGCCGTCTTCGTCGGTTCCAGTCTGGTCGCCGTCATGCCCCCGGCCCACGCCGAGCCGAGCCCCTCCG
>NZ_LEKI01000159.1:0-13291 GCF_001029525.1 Nocardiopsis sp. RV163
GGGGGCGGCGGGCCCCCCGGGGAGGGGCGGCCCGCCGGAAGGGGAGACGGGTTCTGGTCGGACGGGGGTCAGCCGCAGCCCCCGCCGCAGTTGCAGGAGCCGCCGCTCTGACAGCCGCAGCCGCAGCCCGAACCGCAGCTGCACCCGCGCAGGTCGGGGGTTGTGGTCGTCCGGTGGGTCACAGTCCCTCCAAGGGGGTCGACAGCGCCCGTGCGCGATCACGCCGGAGCCTCCCCGGTGGGAGGGGGCGTCACGGGCGCGTTGCCCGCAGGAGACCGTGCCCGTTCACCGCCGCCGCCAACCGGGGCGGGCGTCGGCCCCGCCGGGCCAGGGCGCTGCCCGCGGCCTTCGCGGGGCGCGCTGACCTGTGCGTAGGCCCGACCGGGATCAGGCGAAGAAGGTCGGCGCGACCGCCGGGCGGCGTGTCATTCGGTAGAGCCAAACCTGACCGACGAACATGACCGGAACCACGGGAACGAGGGCCGCCCACACGAACACCGCGGTCGTGGAGGGAACCGGCTCCCAGGGCAGCCCCGGTACGGCCAGCGCCACGAGCAGACCGGGCACGGCGATCGCCACCGCCGACGTGTGCCGCGACAGCATCGGACCCACCAGGCCGCTCGTCGCAGCCAGGGCCGCCAGCAGCACCGCGGCCAGCACGACCGCGGGACCCGGGGACAGCTCCGGGCCGCCGGGCGGCACCGCCGCGACCGCCGCCACCGACGCCGCCCCCAGGGCCAGGCGCGCGAGTCGGCGCGTGTCCCGGGCGGCCACGTCCGCGCTCTCGGAGTCGGCCGGACCGACCAGCCGCTCGGCCCCGAAGGCCGCTCCGCGCAACGCGAACAGAGCCGTGACGGCGACCGCGCACAGCGGCGTGAACGCGCTCGCGGTGAGGCCGCCCGCGAGCAGACCCGCCACCACCAGGCCCCACGCGGCGGCCAGGGCCCAACTGCCCCCGACTAGCGCGCGGTCGCAGGCCAGCCGCCAGCGGTCGCCGTCCACGCGGGCGCGCAGCCACAGCCCCGCGTCGCGGACCAGCCACCCGGCCAGCAGGACGGTGAGCACGGGCCGCAGTTCGCCGACCACGTGATGCTCCAGGCCGGGGAACAGGCCCGCCAGGACCCCGAACGCGGCGACCAGCCACACCTCCGAGGCCAGGAAGTAGGGGGCGACCGCGGCGACCACGAGGCGGCGCTGCTCGGGACCGCGAGCCAGGCGCGGCATCAGCATGCCCAGGCCGATGTCGGCGCCGGCCAGGACGAGGTAGCCCACGACGAGGAGGGCGAGGAGCGCGGATGAGAGGAGGTCCATGGTTTGCGGCCTTCCGGGCTCAGTACGTGTGAACGGGTGCGGCGCGCCCACCGGGCTCCGCGGGGTCCTCGGGCGGCTGTGTGCGCGGCTCGGCCAGCGGACCGCCCTCGGGGCCGCGCCGCGCGTAGCGCACCAGGAGCCAGCAGGTGACGGCGGCCAGGGCGGCGAAGGCGAAGGTGAAGAAGCCGAAGGAGGCCGCGGCCGCGACCGGGGACAGGGGGGTCACCGCGTCGGCCGTGGTCAGGTGGTGCACGACCGTCCAGGGCTGGCGGTTGGTCTCACGGAACACCCAGCCGCCGACGCTGGCCAGGTAGGGCAGGAACGGCGTCACCACCAGCGGGGCGAGGAACCACCTCCAGCGGTCGAGTCCGCCGAGGGGCCAGGCCAGCAGCATCAGGGGGCCCAGGAAGAACATCAGCGCCCACGACGCCGTCATCACCAGGTCCCCGGTCCTGTTGGCCGCGTCCAGGAGGGGACCGCCGGGGTTCGCCGCCTCGATCGCCGCGATCTCCTCGGCGGTGCGGGTCAGCCCGCTCGTGGGCGGGTCCTGGCCGAACAGCTCGAACTGCGCCCCGCCGAAGGCCGCCACGGGTAGCGGCACCGAGCACAGGACCAGCGTCGCGTAGCGGATTCCGCGCCGGAAGACGCCGTGCGCGTCGTCGCGCCGGACGAGGTGGTGGGCGCTGGTCGCGGCCACGACCAGGGCGCCGACCAGCAGGGACCCGGTGACGACGTGGCCGAAGGCCAGCACGGCCGCCGGGTTGGTCATCAGCGCGACGGGGTCGGTCAGGTGCGCCGCCCCGTCGACCATCTCGAAGCCCACGGGGTTGCGCAGGAAGCCGTTGGAGACCAGCACCCACCACGCCGAGGCGTACGCCGTCGCGGTGACCACGGCGAAGCAGGCCAGGTGCGCCCACCGGCCCATGCGGTCCCACCCGAAGATCCACAGCCCCAGGAACGTGGACTCGACGAAGAACGCGGTCATCGTCTCCAGCGCCAGGGGAGCGGCGAAGGTGTAGCCGAACATCCCGTGCAGGCCGCTCCAGTTCAGCGCGAGCTGGAGTTCCATCACCAGACCGGACAGGACGCCCATCCCGTAGTTGACCAGGTACAGGCCGCCCCAGAACCGCACGGCGGTCATCCGGGAGCGGTCTCCGCGCAGGGTGGCGACCAGTTGGGTGGTGAGGAGGTAGGGGGCCAGCCCGAGGGTCAGTGCCACGAACACGTAGTGGGTGGCGGCGGTCAGCGCGAACTGGAGCCGCGCCAGCAGCAGGGGGTCTTCGAACATCGTCGGGCCTCGCGTTCGGCGGTGGGAACGCGGTCAAGCATCCGACTGCGGCAGGGGCGGGCGCATCGTCCCGGCGGGGGCTCCTCGCCGCCCTCCCCGAGGGTAGGAGCGGCGGAGCGGGTACTCCCGGCGGCGTAGGGGACGACCCCGAGACGACCCTGGAGGGCCCCGGAAACGCTCCCGGGCGCACGCGGTCCCTCCTCACCGGCTCCACTTCGGGGTGACCAGGGCCGTCTCGTAGGCGATGACGACCAGTTGGGCCCGGTCGCGCACCCCCAGCTTGACCATGGCCCGGCTCACGTGGGTCTTGGCGGTGGCCGGGCTGAGTACGAGGTGGGCGGCGATCTCCTCGTTGGACAGGCCGCCGCCGACCAGGGAGACCACCTCGCGTTCGCGCTCGGTGAGCCCGCTCAGCCGGACCGAGGGGTCGGGAGCGCTCGGCGGGCGGCGCGCGTAGTCGGCGATCAGCCGCCGGGTGATCCCCGGCGACAGCAGCGCCTCGCCGCCGTGCACCACCCGCACCGCCCGCAGCAGGTCCCCGGGCTCCGTGTCCTTGACCAGGAACCCGCTGGCGCCCGCGCGCAGTGCCTCGAAGATGTACTCGTCCAGGTCGAACGTGGTGAGGATGACGACCCGGGTCGCCTCCAGGCCGGGGTCGGCCAGGATTCGCCCGGCGGCGGCCAGGCCGTCCACCCCGGGCATGCGGATGTCCATGAGGACCACGTCGGGGCTTTCGGCGCGGGCCAGCCGTACGGCCTCCTCGCCGTCGGCGGCCTCGGCGACCACCCCGATGTCGGGGGCGCTGTCCAGCAGCGCGCGGAACCCCGCGCGTACCAGCGCCTGGTCGTCGGCGAGCAGTACCCGGATCAACGGGGCCTCGTTTCCTCTGGGCCGGGGGAGTGGACGGCCGGTGTCCCGCGGTCCGGTCCGGCGCCGTCGAGCGGGAGCCGGGCGCGCACCCGGAATCCTCCCTCCCGGAGGGGGCCCGCGTCCACCGTGCCGCCCACCAGGGCGGCGCGTTCGCGCATCCCCGTGATGCCGTTGCCGGGGACCGGCGGCCCGACGGTCCCCGCGCCGTCGTCGGTGACCTCCACGACCAGCGAGGACGCGCGGTGCTCGATGCGTACCCGCGCCGAGGAGGCCACGGAGTGGCGGACCACGTTCGTCAGCGCCTCCTGGACCGTGCGGTAGGCGGCCGACTCGGTGCTCACGGGCAGGTGCCCGGGCACACCGCTGACCTCCACGGCCACGTCGACGCCCGCGCTTCGGGTGCCTTCGGCCAGCTCCTCCAGCCGGTCCAGCCCGGGGACCGGCGACCTCGGCGCTGCCTCGTCCACGGCGCGCAGTACGCCCAGCATGCCGCGCAGCTCGGTCAGGGTGTCCTTGCTGGTCCGCTTGATGGTGGCCAGGGCCTCAGCGGCCCGCTGCGGCTCGGTCTCCATCAGGTACAGGGCCGTGCCCGCCTGCACGTTGATGAGGGAGATGTTGTGCGCCACCGTGTCGTGCACGTCCCGGGCCAGCCGGACGCGCTCCTCGGAGGCACGGCGCAGCAGCTCCTCCTCCCTGGTGCGCAGGGACTCGGCCTCGCGCTCGCGGTCGGCCCGCAGGTACTCCTGCCGCCAGCGCACGACCTCGCCCGTGCACAGCAGGACGAGCACCCAGCCGACGATGCCGACCGCCTCGGGCCGGAAGGTACCCGTCATCAGGAACTCGTAGCCGTTGACCGCCACGAACTGGCCCACGCCCAGCGTCCAGCCGAACACGCGGTACCCCCGGCGCACCAGGGTGTAGAGCATGACGGCGGTGCACAGCATGACCATGCCGTCGGGAAAGCCCAGGGGGTAGTACACGGTGGAGGCGACGACCGACGCCAGCCCGACCGTGCGCGGGCAGGCGGTGCGCCACAGGACGGCCAGGCAGGCGACGAGGATCAGCGCGTGGCCCCACGGCCAGGGGTCGACCGCCCCCGCCGCCCGCTGGAGCGCGCTGACCAGCGCCGTGCTGCCCATGGAGACGGCGAGCAGGCCGAACGCGAGCCAGACGTCGGTGCGCGCGGGCCGGAGGAGTAGTGCTGCCACAACCCCGACAGTACGGGGGACCCCTCGGGGAAGCCGTCACCCCGGAGGAGGGTTTTCCGGAGTCGGTCTACTCCCCGGGGAGTAGACCGTGGCCGACTAGAAGACGTCGTCCGGCGGAGCCGGGGAGTCGACGGCGTCGGCGTCGCGTACGGGGGGTCGGCCCGAGACGAAGCGGTCCAGCTCCCCGCCCTCCAGGAGGCGGGCCATCTCCGGATCCCGGTGCGCGCGGCGGCCCAGCTCCTCCACCGGCAGGAGGCTGTGCGAGGCCGTCAGGACCAGGTTGCCGAACCGCCGCCCGCGCAGCACCCCCGGCGCGGCCGACAGCGCCGTGTGCGGCAGCGCCGTGCGCGCGGTCGCCACCTGCCTCCGGGTGTGGGTCAGGCCCCCGCCGTCGCCGATGTTGACCACCAGCATCCCGGTCGGACGCAGGACGCGCGCCAGCTCGGCGTAGAATTCCGCCGAGGTCAGCCGCGCCGGGGTGCGCGCGCCCGCGAACACGTCGCTGATCACCAGGTCCGCGCTGTCGGTGCGCCGGGCGGCGATCCACTCCCGGGCGTCGCCGACACCCACGCGCAGCTGCGCCTTGCGGTCCCAGGGCAGCCGCCTGCGCACCATCTCGACCAGGGGCGCGTCCACGTCCACCGCGCGCTGCCGGGAACCGGGACGGGTGTGCGCCACGTAGCGTGCCAGAGTCAGCGCGCCCGCGCCCAGGTGCAGGGCGTCCACGGCCTCCTCCGGCGGCGCCACGAGGTCGGCCGCGTGCGCGATGCGGCGCACGTAGGAGAAGTCCAGGTAGGAGGGGTCGGCCAGGTCCACGTGGGACTGGGGCGTACCGTCCATGACCAGGAACCACGAGTCGGACCGGTCGGCGTCGGCGAGCAGCTCCGTGCCCGGGACCCCGCCGTCCACGGCGTCCCCGCCGTGCGCCGCTTCCTCCCGCGCGCCGCGTCTGCCCACGTCCGCCTCCGTTCGTCGGCCCCAAGACTACGCACAGGCCCGAGCGAGCGTGTCCGTGATCGCGCTAGCCTGGGGTTCCCCGACCTTTTCGGGTTCTCTCAACCTTTGCGTATCCCACGAGGAGTGGCCGTGCTACTGCGGATGTCGACCCTGTTCCTGCGCACCCTGCGTGAGGACCCGGCGGACGCCGAGGTGCCGAGCCACAAGCTGCTCGTCCGCGGCGGGTTCGTACGCCGGGCCGCGCCCGGCGTCTACACCTGGCTGCCCCTTGGCAAGATCGTCCTGGAGAACGTCTCCCGGATCGTGCGCGAGGAGATGGACGCCATCGGCGCCCAGGAGGTGCTCCTGCCCGCGCTGCTGCCCCGCGAGTACTACGAGGCCACCGGGCGCTGGGAGGAGTACGGCGACACCCTGTTCCGCCTCAAGGACCGCAAGGGCGCCGACTACCTGCTCGGCCCCACCCACGAGGAGCTGTTCACGCTCCTGGTCAAGGGTGAGTACTCCTCCTACAAGGACTTCCCGGTCACCCTGTACCAGATCCAGGAGAAGTTCCGCGACGAGGCGCGTCCCCGCGCGGGCGTGCTGCGCGGACGCGAGTTCCACATGAAGGACTCCTACTCCTTCGACATCGACGACGAGGGGCTGCGCGCGTCCTACGCCGACCACCGCGCCGCCTACATCCGCGTCTTCGACCGGCTGGGCCTGGAGTACGTGATCGTGTCGGCCACCTCGGGCGCCATGGGCGGATCGGCCTCGGAGGAGTTCCTGGCCGTCGCCCCGACCGGCGAGGACACCTTCGTGCGCAGCACGCAGTCCGACTACGCCGCCAACGTCGAGGCCGTGGCCGTCCCGGCCCCCGAGGCGCTCCCGGTAGAGGGGCTGCCCGAGGCCGCGGTCCACCACACCCCGGACACCGCCACCATCCAGACCCTGGTGGACTTCCTCAACAACGCCGGGCTGGGCCGCGACTTCACCGAGGCCGACACCCTCAAGAACGTCCTGGTCAAGACCCGCTTGCCCGGCGCGAAGGAATGGGAGCTGCTGGCCGTCGGCCTGCCCGGCGACCGCGAGGTGGACTTCAAACGACTGGAGGCGGCGCTGGAGCCCGCCGAGGTCGCCCTGCTGGAGGAGTCCGACTTCGCGGCCAACCCCTTCCTGGTCAAGGGCTACATCGGTCCGCGCGCGCTGCTGGACAACAAGGTCCGCTACCTGGTCGACCCCCGGGTGGTCACCGGCACCGCCTGGGTGACCGGCGCGGACGAGGCCGACCACCACGTCGTCGACCTGGTCGCGGGCCGCGACTTCGTCCCGGACGGCATCATCGACGTCGCCGAGGTGCGCGACGGCGACCCCTCGCCCGACGGCAGGGGAACCCTGTACACCGCGCGCGGCATCGAGATCGGCCACATCTTCCAACTGGGCCGCAAGTACACCGACGCCTTCCAGGTGGACGCCCTGGGACCCGACGGCAAGCCCCGGAGGATCACCATGGGCTCCTACGGCATCGGCGTCTCGCGCGCCGTCGCCGCGGTCGTCGAGCAGTCCCACGACGACAAGGGCGTCGTCTGGCCGCGCGAGGTGGCGCCCGCCGACGTGCACGTGGTCGGTACGGGCAAGGGCGAGCAGGTCGAGGAGGCACTGCGGATCGCCCGGGAACTGGAGGCCAGGGGCCTGCGCGTCCTGGTGGACGACCGCAAGGGCGTCTCTCCCGGCGTCAAGTTCACCGACGCCGAACTCCTGGGCATCCCCACCGGCGTCATCGTCGGCCGCGGCCTCAAGGACGGTCTGGTGGAACTGCGCGACCGCGCCACCGGCGACCGCGAGGAGGTCGCCCTGGCCGAGATCGTGGACCGCGCCGTCGCCGCCTGCCGCGCGTAGCGGATGAACGGGAGGGGGGAGGGCCCGCGTGGAGACCGCGGGCCCTCCCCCCTCCGCCCGTACACGGACTGACGCGGGTGCCTCCCGGGCCGCCGCCGTACCCGGCCGTGCGGGCTACACGCGGCTCAGCCGGCCTCGTCGAAACCGGGCAGGGCGTCCAGCGCCCCGCCCCACTCCAGCAGGCGCACGGTCGTCTCCTGGAGCGCCCGGGCGCCGGTCACCCGCAGCTCGGTGTCCCGCGAGGCTGTCAGCCACAGGTGGGCGCGCGCGGCGGCCTGCTCCAGCCCCGCGGCGTAGGCGTCGACGGTCTCGTCGCCGTACTCGTCGGCGACCGGGTACGAGGCCAGTGCGGGCGGGGGGTCCACGCCCCGCTCCACGGCCGCCGCGTGCAGCGCGTCCCGCAGCGCCTTGTGCTCGTGGGCGGTGCTTCCCGCGCGGTCGCGCCGGTCCTCGTCCTCGGCGGCCCCGCCGATGAACTCGTACCCGTACACGGCCGCGTGTTCGGCGCGCAGCGCCTCGGCCAGCGCCCGTGGGCCGGCGTCCGTCTCCTCGCCGGTGGACGCGGGGCTCTCGCTCACCTTGCTACCTGCCTTCCGTCTGGGGGTGTGCGCCGTCACCGCTCCCGGGCCAGCAGATGGGCGTGCCCCGCCTCGCAGGCGCCGATCGCGCTGATCAGCTGCGCCAGCGCGGAGTCGGTGACGGCGCTCGCCTGGTCCAGCCGGGCGCCGGTCGCCGCGGCCTCCAGCACGCGCAGCGCCGCGGTGTCCGGCGCGGTCTCCGGAACGGGGGCCTCCTCGGGGGAGGAGGGTTCGCCGGACGGCCCGGCGGAGGGGGAGGGGGCGTCCTCGGGCAGGGAGTCCAGCAGCGCGTCCAGGTGGGACAGGTGGTGTTCCAGGAACCGCTCCAGCAGCTCCGCCGGCCCCGTTTCCCCGGCGACCGCGGCCTCGTAGCGCGCGACCATCCGCTCCTTCTCCCCGACCACCGCGCGCAGCACGTACACGTCCGGTGTCACGTCCGAGGGGTACCACTCGGTACCGCCGCACCCGGCCAGGCCCGCGGCGCCCACAGCGGCCGTCGCGCCCAGCACCGTGCGACGGCTGACACTGCCGATCCCCACTCGCTCTTCCTCTCGTGCGGTGGGGGCCGCCCGCGGCGGCCCCCCGGCCCCCATCCTTCCACGTCCCGTACCGCGCGGGGGACGCCGCCGCTCGGACGCGCTCCGCAGGCCACGCGCCGACGCGCCCCGGCCGCCGTCGGCGACTTGGGGGGTGTCAGCTGTTGGATCGGGAAGCCACTCAAGCACACACGAGGGCACAGGAGTCATTATGTGCTGCTGTCGGAAGGCGGTGTGTGGCTGTGCGCCCTCACCCCTGCGCATGGTGCGACGAAGAAAACCGTCTGAGAAGTTCGCTGATTCTCCGGACAAGCGCCCCCGGTCCTGGCTACGGTCGTATCGAACACAGCGACGGAACCGGCAGGTATCGGGAGGTGGGAAGGGATGGCGGGTACCGGCGCGCGGCGGTTGCGGTCGATCGCCGACCCGTTCCTGGTCCCCACACCGACCGGGGTGAGCGTGCGTGACCGGCTCAAGGGCCTCACCCCTGAGGACGAGGCGGTGCTGCGGGCCGTGGGCGCGCACCTGGGATCCTTGGCCTCCATGGACCTGGCCGCCCGGTGTGCGGATGGCACCGGCCACGGCAAGGACTCCTGGGCGGCCCGCAAACGGGAGTTGACCCCTGTCTCGTCCTCGCGGTGGGCCGGAGCCCTGACCAAGGCCTCCCATGAGCAGTGGGCGCTGGCCCGCCGCAGCCAGCTCGCCCACCTGCACCGCCTCCAGGCCGGGATCGACACCCTGCGCCACCGGCTCTCCCAACCACTCGGAGAAAAGGGCACCAAGGGCGCCCCGGGTGGGTACTCCTGTCGGCGGGAGTGGCATGCCAAGTCACGACGCCTGGCCGCCCTGGAGCATCGCCATGCGGCGGCGGTGGCTGACTGGGAGGTGGGCCGTGTACGGGTGGTGCGCGGCGGCAAGCGGTTGCTGCACAGCCGCCACCACCTGGAGCGGGCACAGCTGACCGAGGAAGAGTGGGGGGCCCGGTGAGAGGCCGCACGCTTCTTCCTCCAAGCTGATGGTGAGTCCGGAAAACGGTACGGCAACGAAACGATCCGCATCACCCCTGAGGGGCAGGTCAGTGTCCGGCTGCCCGCCCCCTTGGCGCACCTGTCCAACGCCGCGCACGGTCGGTACGTGCTCTCGGGTCGGGTGGTCTTCGCCCACCGGGGCACCGAGTGGGCTGATCGGGTCGAGGCCGACGGGGCGGTGGCCTACCGCCTCCACCTGGACACCGGGCGGGGTCCTGGTCGGGGCCGGTGGTACGTGAGCGCGTTCTGGACGCATGCTCCTGTCCCGCAGGTGCCGTGGGAGGCGGCGCTGGCCCATGGGGTGGTGGGGGTGGACGCCAACGCCGACCACCTGGCCGCCTGGCGGCTCGACACCCGCGGCAACCCGATCGGGAACCCGCGACGGTTCGCCTTCGACCTGTCCGGGAAATCCCAGCACCGGGACGCGCAAGTGCGCCATGCCCTGTCCCGGCTGCTGCGCTGGGCCACCGCACAAGGCGTGCACGCCATCGCTATCGAGGACTTGGACTTCGCCCGCGAGAAGACCCGGGAAAAGCACGGACGGCGCAAACGCTTCCGGCAGCTGATCAGTGGTTTTCCCACCGCTTGGTTGCGGTCCCGGCTGGTGCCGATGGCCCACACCCTGGGGGTGTCGGTCATCGCGGTGGACCCGGCGTATACATCAAGGTGGGGTGCCCAGCACTGGCAAAAGCCCCTGTCCACTAAACGTAGGAAGGTCTCCCGGCACGATGCGGCCAGCATCGCGGTCGGGCGGCGCGCTCAGGGCCACCCGGTTCGGCGTCGGACGGCACCGCCCCCACACCACCAGGGTGATGGTGTGGGGCATCGGACCGTCCAGGCCGCATCGGGGAGTTCTGGGCGTGAGGGAAACCGCCCACCCGTCACGGAGCGTGCACGCGATGCGCGTGGCCGGGCGCGGCAGGAACGCGGTGACCCAGCCCATCCAGAACCGTTCGGGATGGGTGCAGTGCCAGCGTGACCCCCGGGGGTCACTCCTGCTTCACTGTTCAGGAACGGTTCCGGGTGTGGATACTCTTGCGGCATAACCGCCGTCGCACGCGACGCGCGGTCGGCCCGCGTCCCCGCGTGAGGGGGCGGGCCGCTGAAGTCGAAGACTACGTACAGAGCTGGACCGCCCCGTACACCGGCCCGACGGCCGCGCGGGCGGGATCTTCGCCGTTGGAGGAGCAGGACCACATGGGAGCGCAGGCGCGCGAGGAGCGCATCGCCGAGCTGCTGGAGCCGGTACTGGCCGAGGCCGGACTGGACCTGGAGGCCGTCGAACTCACACCGGCCGGCAAGCGACGGGTGCTGCGCGTGGTCGTGGACTCCGACAACGGGGTCGACCTGGACACGGTCGGCGAGGTCAGCCAGGAGGTGAACACCCTGCTGGACTCCTCCGACGTCATGGGCGCGCAGCCCTACGTCCTGGAGGTCACCTCACCCGGGGTGGACCGCCCGCTGACCGAGCCGAGGCACTGGCGCCGCTCCCGAGGCCGCCTGGTGAGCGCCACCCTCGCCGAGGGCGGAAAGGTCACCGGGCGCGTCACCGGAGCCGACGACGACGGGGTCACCCTGGACGTCGAGGGCCAGTCCCGTACCTTCACCCACGCCGAACTCGGCAAGGGCAGGGTCCAGGTGGAATTCCGCCACGATGCCGACACCGACGCGGCGGACTAGAGGGGGAGCCCCGTGGACATTGACATGAGCGTTCTGCGCAGCCTGGAACGCGAGAAGGACATCTCCGTCGAACTCGTGGCCAAGGCCATCGAGGACGCGCTTCTGATCGCCTACCACCGCGAGGAGGGCCCCGAGAAGCGGGCCCGCGTCGAGCTCAACCGCTCCACCGGCCACGTGACCGTGTGGGTGGCCGAGACCGACGAGGAGGGCGAGTCCGTCGGCGAGTTCGACGGCACCCCCACCGGGTTCGGCCGAATCGCGACCTCCACCGCCAAGCAGGTCATCCTCCAGCGTCTGCGCGACGCCGAGGACGAGCTGACCCTGGGCGAGTTCGCCGGACGCGAGCACGACATCGTCTCCGGCATCATCCAGCAGGGCAAGGACCCCCGCAACGTGCTGGTGGACCTCGGCAAGATCGAGGCGGTCCTGCCCCCGCAGGAGCAGGTGCCCACCGAGACCTACACCCACGGCGAGCGTCTGCGCGCCTACGTCGTGCAGGTCCGCAAGGGCCACCGCGGGCCCTCGGTCACCCTTTCGCGCACGCACCCCAACCTGGTGCGCAAGCTCTTCGAGCTGGAGGTCCCCGAGATCGCCGACGACACCGTCGAGATCGCGGCGATCGCCCGGGAGGCGGGCCACCGCACCAAGATGGCCGTCCACTCCAACCGCGGCGGCGTCAACGCCAAGGGCGCCTGCATCGGCCCGCTCGGCAGCCGCGTCCGCAACGTCATGGCCGAACTCCACGGGGAGAAGATCGACATCGTTGACTACTCCGAGGACCCGGCCGTGTTCGTCGCCAACGCCCTGTCCCCTGCTCGGGTCAACTCCGTGGAGATCCTCGACATGGCCTCCCGTGTCGCCCGCGTGGTCGTGCCCGACTACCAGCAGTCCCTCGCGATCGGCAAGGAGGGCCAGAACGCCCGTCTGGCCGCGCGTCTGACCGGCTGGCGCATCGACATCCGCTCCGACGCCGAGCCCGCGGGGGAGCCGGAACGGGAGGGCGCCGCCGAGGGCGACGACACCGCCGCGACGGGTTGATCGGGTCGCGCGCATGCCTCGACGCGATAGGGTGGCCCATGACGGTCCCGACCGCCCCGTGCGTACGTGTGTGGGGTGTCGGTCGCGGGCAGTCCAGTCCGACCTCGTGCGGCTGGTGGCCGAGGGCACGGTCATCACGCCCGACACCCGGGGTCGTCTTCCGGGGCGCGGCGCCTACCTGCACCGCGATCGGCGGTGCTTCGAGCTCGCCGAACGGCGCAGGGCCTGGTCACGCGCCTACCGGAGGGGAGCGGGCGCCGACGGGTGGGACGTCTCACCGGTGGCGGCCCTGATCGATGCCGCCCCGCGTGGCGGATCGGGTCAGTGTTCCCGATAGGGTTGGAATGTCTGGACCGACTTATGGGTTGTAAGGACCGAGGTCGGCGTCCAGTGCTGTGTCGGCACGCAGAAGCTGGCCCATTGTTGTGTAGCGATGAGGAAGCAGGTCGAGATTGCGATGAGCGCCTGATGAGTACGCAGCGATGAGTAACTCGAGCTAACGACGGTCCGGCACAAGCCCATGTCCCGGACCGAAGCTGAAGGAGAGTAGTGGCGAAGGTCCGGGTATATGAACTCGCCAAGGAGTTCGGTGTAGAGAGCAAGGCCGTTCTGGCCAAGCTCAACGAGATGGGTGAATTCGTCCGTTCGGCGTCCTCGACCATAGAGGCCCCCGTCGTACGACGCCTCCAGGAAGCCTTCAACAACGGTTCCGACGGCGGTCGCAAGGGTTCGGCTCCCAAGCCCGGCCCGCGTCCCGCCGCGGACAACGGTGCCGCCCCGAAGCCGGGTCCGGCCCCCAAGCCCGGCCCCAGGCCGGCTCCCGCGCCCAAGCCCGCCCCGCAGGGCGAGGCCGCTCCGCGCGCGAACGCGCCCAAGCCAGGCCCCAAGGCTCCCCGCGGCGAGGCCGGCGCCGCCGGGG
>NZ_LEKI01000015.1:0-60665 GCF_001029525.1 Nocardiopsis sp. RV163
CCGCTGACCACTCCCCGACCCCGGCCGAGGCACGGCGCGAAAGAGCCCGGCCGGGGGACGCCCCAGGAGAGCGGGCGCGGCACGGAACACCACACAGGGCCCGTGCCGCGCCCCTCCGGGGCCACTCGACTGTCCGCCGCCATCACCTGGAGGAACGTGTGTGGCGCTATATCGGTCGTAAGCTCTTCGTCTACCTGCTTACGTTCATCGTCGCGGTCACCATCAACTGGATGATTCCGCGTTTCATGCCCGGCGACCCCATCCGCAGCATGCTCTCCCGAGCCTCGGTGGGCGACCCCGATGCCCTGGCGGCCATGACCGCCTACTACGAGGAGGTCTTCGGCCTCGACAAGCCGCTGCACGAGCAGTACCTGAGCTTCTGGGCGGGTCTGTTCCAGGGGGATCTGGGCATCAGCGTGATGCTCTACCCCGAGCCGGTCCTCGACGTCATCATGAGGGCGGTCCCCTTCACCCTGGGACTGCTGCTCCCCGCGATCCTGCTCAGCTGGGTCATCGGCAACCGCTTCGGCGCCTTCGCCGCCCGGAGCAAGGCCCTGGACAACACGGTCCTGCCGGTCGGCTACATCCTCACCGCCACGCCGTACATGTGGCTGGCCCTGCTGCTGGCCTGGAGCCTGGGCATCGTCGCCGGGATCTTCCCGGCCTCGGGCGGCTACAGCTTCTCCCTGCGCCCCGAGTTCAGCTGGCTGTTCATCTCCAACCTGATCACCCACTGGTTCCTGCCGTTCCTGTCCATGTTCCTGGTGGCGCTCGGCGGCTGGGCGATCGGCATGCGCAACATGATCATCTACGAGCTGGACGCGGACTACTCCAACTACCTCCAGGCCCTCGGCGCGCCGCGCAAGCTGGTCCGGCGCTACGCGTTCCGCAACGCCATGCTGCCGCAGATCACGGGCCTGGCCGTCCAGCTCGGCACGATCATCGCGGGCTCCCTGCTCACCGAGATCGTGTTCAACTACCCCGGCCTCGGCAAGCTCATCCTGGACTCCCTGGACAGCCGCGACTTCTTCCTGCTCCAGGGCGTCTTCCTGTTCGTGGTCGTCGGCGTGCTGATCGCCAACTTCATCATCGACATCGTCTACGTGCTGATCGACCCGCGCACCCGGGTCCAGATGACGGGAGGCTCCTCATGACGAACGTCGCCGGAGCTCCGGGCACCGCCGAGAAGGCGGCCGCCCCCGAACCGGCCGGGCGCAAGGGCTCCGAGGCCCTGTACTTCGCCCGGCGCAACCCCAAGCTGCTCATCGGCTCGAGTGTCGTTCTGGCCTTCCTGCTGCTCGGGATCATCGGCCCCCTCTTCGTCAGCGACAGCCCCAACGAGTACGTCGGCCCGCAGATGCAGGCGCCCGGCGGCGAGTACTGGCTGGGCACCACCACGTTCGGCCAGGACATCTGGGCCCAGTTCGTGCACGGCGTGCGCGCCACGTTCATCATCGGCCTGTTCGGCGGCGGCGTCGCCTTCGTCATCGGCACGGCGGTCGGCTTCGTCGCCGGGTACAAGGGCGGGATCGTCGACGAGATCCTCAACATGATCACGAACGTGGTCCTGGTGCTGCCCGCGATGGTCGTGCTCATCGTCGCGATCGCCTACCTGGACGCGCGCGGCCTGTTCGTGCAGGGCCTGTTCATCGGTCTGACCGCCTGGCCGTGGGCGGCCCGCGCGGTCCGTTCGCAGGCGCTGTCCCTGGCCACCCGCGACTACGTGGACCTGGCCCGGCTGAGCGGTCGGCGCACCTGGAAGATCATCACCACCGAGATCGCGCCCAACATGAGCTCGTACCTGGTGATGTCCTTCATCCTGCTGTTCGGCGGCGCGGTCCTCACCGCGGCCGGTCTGGACTTCATCGGCCTCGGCCCCTCCAACGGCGTGTCCCTCGGCCTGATGCTGGAGAGCGCCGTCGCCTGGAGCGCGCTCACCCTCGGCATGTGGTGGTGGTTCATTCCTCCGGGTCTCGGCATCACCGTGATCGTGGGCTCGCTGTACATCCTCAACGTCGGGTTGGACGAGGTCTTCAACCCCAAGCTGCGGGAGCTGTGATGACCCTGCGCGTCAAGGACCTGAAGGTCTACTACCAGACCCTGCGCGGGGACGTCCACGCCCTCGACGGCGTCACGTTCGACCTCGCCGACGGGGAGATCATGGGCCTGGCCGGCGAGTCCGGCTGCGGCAAGACCACCCTGGGCAAGAGCCTGATCCGCCTGGACTCGCGGATGCGCCACGTCGGCGGCACGATCGAGCTGGACGGCGAGGACGTGCCCATCGCCGACGACCGCGCGATGGTGCCCCTGCGGTACCACGAGATCTCGCTCATCCCGCAGTACGCGATGAGCGCGCTCAACCCGACCCGCAAGATCGGGAAGATGATCAACGAACTGCTGCGCGCCCGCGGCGTGCGGCCAGCCGACGTCACCGAGGAGCTCCACCGCCGCCTGGAACTGGTCGGCCTGGACACCGACGTGCTCAACCGGTTCCCGATCGAGCTGTCCGGCGGCATGAAGCAGCGCGTCGTCATGGTCATCTCGACCCTGCTCAACCCGTCGCTGCTGATCGCCGACGAGGTCACCTCCGCCCTGGACGTGTCCACCCAGCGCTCCGTCGCCGAGTCGATGGTGGAGTTCCGCGACCGGGGCTACATCAAGAGCATGGTCTTCGTGACCCACGACATCTCGCTCGTGTACCAGATGGCGGACACGATCATGGTGATGTACGCGGGCCACATCGCGGAGAAGGCGCCCGCGAGCACCATCATCAACGAGCCCAAGCACCCCTACACCCAGATGCTCATCGGGGCGCTGCCCGAGGTCGGCTCCACCTCCACCGTGCAGGGTGGGCGCCTGGCGGGCATCCCCGGCACCCCGCCGGGGCTGCTCAACCCGCCCACCGGCTGCCGGTTCAAGGACCGCTGCCCGATGGCGTTCTCCAAGTGCTCCGAACAGCCGCCGCTGGTGGAGATCGAACCCGGCCACTGGGCCGCCTGCTGGAAGACGGGGTGAGGTAGACCGTGCTGGAACTCAGCCACGTGCACAAGGTGTACAAGGTCGGCGCGTTCGGCGGTGACCGCCTGCGCGCCGTCCGCGACGTGAGCCTCACGGTGGGGGCGGGTGAGGTCGTCTCGCTGATCGGTGAGAGCGGCAGCGGCAAGAGCACCCTAGGCAAGATGGTGCTGGGCCTGTTCAAGCCGACCTCGGGGAGCATCACCTTCGAGGGCACCGACATCACCACCATCAAGGGCCACACCGCGCGCAAGGAGTACTACCGCCGCGTGCAGGGGGTCTTCCAGGACCCGTTCAGCTGCTTCAACCCCATCTTCAAGGCCGACCGCGTCTTCGAGATGGTCCGCACCTCCTACTTCCCGAAGACCCCGGAGACGGAGTGGCGGGACAAGGTGCTGGACGCGATCGCCACGGTGCGCCTGGACCCGGGCAACGTCCTCAACAAGTACCCGCACCAGCTCAGCGGCGGCCAGTTGCAGCGCCTGCTGATCGCGCGGGCGCTGCTGCTGGACATCAAGCTGCTGGTCGCCGACGAGATCATCAGCATGCTCGACGCCTCCACGCGCATCGACGTGCTCAACCTGCTCGCTGACCTCAAGGAGCGCGGCCTGGGCATCCTGTTCGTCACCCACGACCTGTCGCTGGGCAACTACGTCAGCGACAAGTCGGTGATCCTGCGCAAGGGCGCGATCGCCGAGATGGGACCGACGGCCAGGGTCTTCGACAACCCGCTGCACCCCTACAGCCGCCACCTGCTGTCCTGCGTGCCGCAGCTGCACCGCACCTGGGCCGAGGTCGACGCCGAACTGGCGGCCAACCCCCCCGAGGACGTCGTCCTGCCGACGGCGCCCGACGAGGACTCCGCTCCGCTGATCGAGGCCGAGGAGGGCCACTTCGTGGGGATCGACCAGGGCTGAGCCGACCGCTTCCCCTCATCCCGGCGCCCGTCCACCCCCGCGGGCGCCTCGGTCTTTTCCGGCCCTCCCGGCGCGCTCCCGACACCGGTTTCCGAAAGCCGCGATTCGACGAGCGAACCAGGGCGGCCGACGGTGGTTTCCGGGTGCCCGCACGGTCCCGGCACCCCTAGCGGGGGCCGGTTCCGGGCGCCGACGGGCCCGTCGCCGAGGGCGTCGGCCGACGTTCCGGGCTGCTCCTGCGCCCGCCGGGCCGCACGCCGGGGCGGTCGCGGGCGGGCGCCGCCCCGGAGCCGGGGCGCTCACGTGCGCACCCGTCCTGAGGTGCGCCGACGACGTGGCGGCGACGTCCGCCTGAACGGGGTCCGACACCCCGGCGTGCGCTCCGGAGCAGCACGCGTGTACCCTGGAGGGTCCGCCGGTATTCCCCGGCGGGCCGTGCGGGTTGCCACATCGGAATCCTTCGCTGGCCGACCTGTCTGTGGTACGTTCGAAGTGATTGTTAGTCGTTGAATTTCGCAGTTGGTGTCTTGCCCGCGGAGTTTGTGACCGGCGGGCGGTTTCTTCAAGGAAGTCCGGCTCGCGGCAATTCGCGGACGTGAGTCTGCGTCCGTGTACACCGAGCTGAAGGAGAGAACATGGCTCAGGGAACTGTGAAGTGGTTCAACGGCGAGAAGGGCTTCGGCTTCATCTCCCCCGACGGCGGCGGCCCCGACGCCTTCGTTCACTACAGCGCCATCCAGGGCACGGGCTTCCGTAACCTGGAGGAGAACCAGCGCGTGGAGTTCGAGGTCGTCCAGGGCACCCGTGGCCCGCAGGCCGAGAACGTCGTCGCGATCTAGCACGCGATAACTTCGCGCAACGCCCCGGAAGGCACCGCCTTCCGGGGCGTTCGCGTGCCCGGCCCCCGCAGGAGCCGGGGCTCACCCCGCGAGCAGGGCCTCGGTGCGCCGACGCACCTCGGGGGTGTCCAGCCCCCGCACGGTCACCGTCGTGCGGCGGCGCAGCACGTCGTCCGCTTTCACCGCCCACTCGCGGTCGCGGGCGAAGACCACCTGCGCCCAGATGTCGGGGCCGTCGGGGTGGACGCGCTCGCCCAGGCGCGGCTCCTCGCGCACCATCGCCGCGATGTCCATGGCCAGGCTCCCGTAGTGCGACGCCAGGTGGCGGGCGACCAGCGGGTCCAGCGGGGCGCCGGGCGCGCGGTCGGTGATCAGCCGCTGGGCCACCGCGTCCGGGCTGGCCAGTCCGGGCAGCGGCACCGTCCGCAGCGGGTCGGCCATGTCCTCCGACAGCGGCACTGCGCTGACCTTGCGCAGCTCCTTGAGGACGGCGCGGCCGATGTGGCGGTAGGTCGTCCACTTGCCGCCCGCCACCGAGAGCATCCCGCCCCGCCCCTGGGTGACCACGGTCTCGCGCTTGGCCGCGCTGGTGCCCCCGGGTCCGCCGGGCAGCACCCGCAGCCCCGCGAAGGAGTAGTCGACGTGGGAGGCGTCCAGATAGGGCGCGTCGATGCCCAGCGCGGCCTCGCCCAGGATCTGCTCCACGTCGGCGGGCACGACCGACACGTCGGCCGGGTCCCCGGTGTACTCCTCGTCGGTGGTGCCCAACAGCAGCCTGCCCTCCCACGGGATCGCGAACGACACCCGGTACTTGTCCACGGGGATGGTCAGCGCGGCGCGCCAGGGCTCGGGGGTGCGCAGCACCAGGTGCGCGCCCTTGGACAGGCGGACGCTGGGCGTCGCGGACGGGTCCTCCATGCTCCGCAGCCGGTCCACCCACGGGCCGGTCGCGTTGAGGACCAGCCGCGCGTCGATGCCGAACTCCCCGCCGTCGACGCGGTCGCGCAGGTCGGCGCCGGTCACCCGGCCGCGGGTGGTGCGCAGTCCCACGACCTCGGCGTGGTTGAGCACCACCGCGCCCGCGTCCACTGCGGCGCGCACGCTCATGACGGCCATCCGGCTGTCGTTCATCTGGTGGTCGCTGTAGGCGGCCACCGACCGCAGGCCGTCGGTGCGCAGGCCCGGGGCGAGGCGCCGCGCCTGGGCGGGGGAGAGCAGGCGGCCCATGCCGTCGCCGAAGGCCGACAGGGCCGAGTACAGGAACACCCCGGCGCCCATCTTCGCGGCCCCGTGCGGGCCGCCGGAGTAGATCGGGACGAGGAACGGCATGTGATTGACCAGGTGCGGCGCCACCTCCGAAGCCAGGGACCGGCGCTCGCGGTGGTTCTCGGCCACCAGGCGCACCTGCCCGCTCTGGAGGTAGCGCAGTCCGCCGTGCACCAGCTTGGAGGAGGCGCTGGAGGTCGCTCCGGCGAAGTCTCCGGAGTCGACCATGGCCACGCGCAGTCCCGCCTGGGTGGCGGTCCAGGCGACGGAGGTCCCGAGGATCCCGCCGCCGACGACCAGGAGGTCGAAGGTCCCCCGGGTGAGCTCGTCGCGTGTACGCGAGCGCGACGAGGCGATGCGGTTCTGGCTGGCGCTGACGGTCATGGCTGTGCTCCTCGGAGGGATGGAGGGGGCCTCGCGTGCACCTGAACAGTCTCCACTCTTCAGGCGATGTATCGCCTTCATGATACGACAATGCCGAACGCCAGTGAAGAAGAGGGGGTCCTCTCGCCGGGAAAACGGGTCCAAGTGCGGCCCGGAGCGTAGACGAGTCTGGCGAAAGTTGCCCAGGGGAGTCGAGTCAATGCACGGGGCTCCTGAGATGCGGCATTGTCGAACCTCGTCGGCCGGTGGCGCGGTCTGTCCGCGCGGAAGGAAGGGCGCGCACGGCGAAGCCCCGGGGCGTCGCACAGCGACGCCCCGGGGCTTCGCGGGGCCCGGGCCCGCTCCGCCGACCCGGAAGTCGGGGCCTCGGCAGGCCCGGGCGCTCGTGGGCGGGCCGGCCGGGTGCGGCGGTCACACCGCCCCCGGCCGGCGGTGCTCAGGCGCCGAACCCGGTGAGCTTCCAGATCCACGCGCCGATCACGCCGCCCACCAGGGGGCCGATCACCGGAATCCAGGCGTACCCCCAGTCGGAGGGGCCCTTGCCGGGGATCGGCAGCACCGCGTGCGCGATGCGCGGTCCCAGGTCGCGGGCCGGGTTGATGGCGTATCCCGTCGGGCCGCCCAGGGACAGGCCGATCGCCAGCACCAGCAGGCCGGTCAGCAGCGGCGCCAGGCCGTTCGTGAACAGGCCGCTCAGGTCCACGCCGCCCTCGATGGAGACGTAGCCGGAGTTCGCGCCGATGCCCAGCACACCCAGGAGCAGCATGGCCGTGCCGACGACCTCGGTGATGAGGTTGGCCACCGGGTTGCGCACGGCCGGGGCTGTGCTGAACACGCCCAGCTTCGCGTCCGGGTCGTCGGTGATCCTCCAGTGCGCCAGGTAGACCAGGTAGACCAGGACCGCGCCGGTGAAGGCGCCGCCCATCTGCGCCAGGATGTAGCCCGGGACCTGGGCCCAGCCGAACTCGCCGATACTGGCCAGGCCGAGCGTGACCGCCGGGTTGATGTGGGCGCCGCTGGTGGCGCCGGCGACGTAGACGGCCATCGCGACCGCCATGCCCCAGCCGAAGGTGACGACGATCCAGCCGCCGTTGAGGGCCTTGGAGCGTGCGAGCGAGACACCGGCGACGACACCGCCGCCGAGCAGGATCAGGATCGCCGTACCGACGAACTCTGCCAGGTAGACCATGGAGACCTCCGCCCCGTCAAGGGAAACCGGGTCACGGGGGCCTCACCCCCGCCACCGGCGCCGGGCCGGAGGCGGGGGTTCAACAGGACGCACCCGTCACAGGAATGGGATGGAGCGGAGCGCGCACGGCGCCCCGCGGGCCGGTTCCCGGGAGCCGAAGGTGGCAGCCCGGGCTCCTGGGAACCGGTCGTTCGGTGGGGTGACGCCGCCCCGCGCTACTGGGCGTCCTCGTGCTCGACCCAGTCCAGGGTGCGGCGCACTGCCTTGTTCCAGTTGTGGTACTCGCGCTCGCGCACGGCGGGCTCCATCTTCGGGGTCCACTCGGCGGCCTTGTGCCAGTTGGCGCGCAGCGTCTCGACGTCGGGCCAGTAGCCCACCGCCAACCCCGCGGCGTAGGCGGCGCCCAGGCAGGTGGTCTCGGCGACCATCGGGCGCACGACCTCGGTGTCGAGCACGTCGGAGAGGATCTGCATGAGCAGGTTGTCGGCGGTCATGCCGCCGTCCACCTTGAGCGTGGTCAGTTCCGTGGGCGCGTCGGCGTTCATCGCGTCGACGACCTCGCGGGTCTGCCACGCGGTGGCCTCCAGGACGGCGCGCGCGATGTGGCCCTTGTTGACGTAGCCGGTCAGGCCCGCCATGACGCCGCGCGCGTCGCTGCGCCAGTGCGGGGCGAACAGGCCGGAGAAGGCGGGCACGATGTAGCAGCCGCCGTTGTCCTCCACGGTGCGCGCCAGCGTCTCGATCTCGGGCGCGCTGGAGATCAGGCCCAGGTTGTCGCGCAGCCACTGCACCAGGGAGCCGGTCACCGCGATGGAGCCCTCCAGGGCGTACACGGCCGGTTCGTCGCCGAGCTTGTAGCCCAGCGTGGTGAGCAGGCCGTTCTCTGAGGTCACCGGCTCCGTGCCCGTGTTCATCACCAGGAAGGTGCCGGTGCCGTAGGTGCCCTTGACGTCGCCGGGGTCGAAGCAGGTCTGGCCGAACAGGGCGGCGTGCTGGTCGCCGAGGGAGGAGGCGACGGGGGTTCCGGCCAGGTAGCCCCGGGCCTCGCCGTAGACCTCCGACGACGAGCGGATCTCGGGCAGGACGCCCTCGGGGATGCCGATGGCCTCCAGGATCTCCGCGTCCCACTGAAGGGTGGACAGGTTCATCAGCATGGTGCGGCTGGCGTTGGTCACGTCGGTGACGTGGCGGCCGGTCAGCTTCCAGATGATCCAGGTGTCCATGGTGCCGAACAGGACCTCGCCGCGCTCGGCGCGTCCGCGCAGGCCGTCGACGTTGTCCAGCAGCCAGCGCAGCTTGGGGCCGGAGAAGTAGGTGGCGAGCGGCAGGCCGCACCGGTCGCGGAAGCGGTCCTGGCCCTCCTCGCCGCCCAGTTCGCGGACCAGGTCGTCGGTGCGGGTGTCCTGCCAGACGATGGCGTTGTGGACCGGCTCGCCCGTCTCGCGGTCCCAGACCAGGGTGGTCTCGCGCTGGTTGGTGATGCCGACGGCCGCGATCTGGTCGGGGGTGACGTCGTTCTTGTCCAGGGCTCCCCTGATGACCGCCTCGACGTTGGTCCAGATCTCCACGGCGTCGTGTTCGACCCAGCCCGGCTTGGGGAAGATCTGCCTGTGTTCGCGTTGGTCGACCGAGACGATACGTCCGTCGCGGTCGAAGAGGATGCAGCGGCTCGACGTGGTGCCCTGGTCGATCGCGGCGACGTACTGCTGACTCATCGGGTGCTCGCCTTCAGGGTGGGGCTCGGGACGGGGCCGGACGCACACGGTTTCGGATTAAACCCGCACGTTGTACGACATTGACGTATGAGTAGCCGTTAGTTTCATCCGTCTTTCCTTCCCATGTCAAGGCCGTGTGACGCAATCGTGTCGCGTGCGTCACGTCCTCTCGGGGCAACGCTGCCAGGCGCGGGCGGACGCCGGAAGCCGCCGCGCGGAAGGCCTTCCGCGGGCGGTGCCGGAACCGTGCCGTGATCCCTCAGTAGGGGGTGACGCCGAGCTCCCGGGAGATGGCCCGCGCCGCGTCGCGCACGTAGGAGACCTGCTCCATGTCGGGCCTGCCCCCCTCCCCGCGCAGGCGCTCGACGGCGCCGCGCACCCCGATGGCGCCGACGGTCGTGCCGCGACGGTCGCGGATGGGGGCGGCGATGGAGACCTCGCCGTCCACGAGTTCCTCGGCCTCCCAGGCCCAGCCCTCGTCGCGCACCTGGTCGAGCTGGCGCTCCAGCACGGCTGGGGAGGTGACGGTGTGCCGGGTGAAGGAGGTCAGGGCCGGCGCCCCTCCGCTCTCGACCACGGCCGGGTCCTCCTCGGGGGCCGCCAGGGGGTCGAAGGCCATGAGGACCTTGCCGATGGCGGAGGCGTGCAGCGGCAGCAGCGTGCCCACGTCCAGGGTCTGCTGGGAGGCGTCGGGTCGGAACACGTGGTGCACCACGAGCACCTGGTGCTTGTGCAGCGTGCCGATCCGCACGCTCTCGCCGCTGCGTGAGGCCAGGCTGTCCGCCCAGTTCAGGGCGCGGGTGCGCAGCTCGTTGCCGTCCAGGTAACGGGTGCCCAGGCTGAGCATGCCCCCGCCCAGGCGGTAGCGGCCCGACTCGGGGTCCTGCTCGACGAAGCCCACGTGCTGGAGGGTGCGCAGGATGCCGAGCGCGGTGCCCTTGGGCAGTTCCAGGGACCGGGAGATCTCCGCGAGGCTGAGCCCGCGGGCGCCGGTGGCCAGGATCCGGAGAATGGCTGCCGCGCGTTCGATCGACTGGATTCTTCCCGGCATTGCGGTGCTACCACTCTCTAGTACGACAATGTCATACGCGAAATGCTACTACGCGTTGTGACGCGTGGCACGCCCGCGGCAGCCGGGCGGTCAGGCGATCGGCACAGTCTAGGTCGGCCGACCGCCGCGCCCGGCCGCCGGGGTCACAGCTCGGCGGCGGCCTCGGCCACGCCCCGGGCGGCCTCCTCGACGTCGCGGTCGGTGGTCTCCAGGTGCACCACCAGGCGCACGGCGTCGCCGATGCCCAGCCCCGCGACCCCGTGGCGGGCGAAGGCCTCGGCGTAGCGCGCCCCCTGTCCGGCGGGGGCGGGCACCAGCACCATGTTGGTCTGCGCCCGCACGGCCAGCCCGGAGCGCTCTGAGATCAGCCGGGCCAGCTCCGCGGCGCGCTCGTGGTCCTCGGCCACCCGCTCCCGGTGGTGGCGCAGCGCGTACAGGGCGCCGGCGGCGATGATCCCGGCCTGGCGCATCCCCGCGCCGAGCAGCTTGCGCCCGCGCCGGGCCCTGCGCACAGTGTCGGCGTCCCCGACCAGCGCCGAGCCCACCGGGGCGCCCAGGCCCTTGGAGAAGCACACCGAGACCGTGTCGAACCCCGCCGCGACCTCGGCGGGGGCGGCGTCCAGGGCGGCGGCCGCGTTCCACAGCCGCGCCCCGTCCAGGTGCGCGCGCAGTCCGTGCCTGTGCGCGAACCCGGTGACCCGGCGCTGTTCGGCCAGCGGCACGACGCGGCCGGTGAAGGTGTTCTCCAGCCATACCAGGGCGGGCTCGGCCCGGTGGACGTCGCCCCGCCCGGCGATCCACGACTCCAGCACCGCGTCGGCGGGGCAGAGCCCGTCCGAGTACAGGCGCGGCAGGGCCCGGGCCAGCACGGCGGTCGCGCCCTGCTCGTCGCCGATGAGGTGGTGGTTCTCGTGCGCCCACACCTCCTCGCCGCTGCGGGTGGACACGTACAGCCCGAGCTGGTTGGCCATGTGCCCGGACGGCACGTACAGCGCGGCCTCCCCGCCCAGCAGCCCGGCGGTCTCCTCCTCCAGCTCCCGCACGGTCGGGTCCTCGCCCCACACGTCGTCGCCCACCTCGGCCTCGGCCATGGCCCTGCGCATGGCCGGGGTGGGGCGGGTGACGGTGTCGGAACGCAGGTCGATCATGGAGTCTTCCTCCTGGTGGGACGCGTGACCTCGGGAGGGGCGGGCCCGGGGCGGACGGGGTGTCCGCCCGACGATACTGCCCGCCGCTCAGTCGCTCCCGATCCGGTCCAGGGCACGTGAGAGCCGGGCCAGCGCCTCCAGCACGCGAGCGCTGTCCTCCCCGCCCAGTTCGGCGACCAGGGCCTTGGCCACCCGCTCGTGGTCGGGGCTGATCCGGCGCAGGGCGTCCAGGCCCTCCCCGGTGGCGGCGAGCAGCTTGGCGCGGCTGTGCGCCGGGTTCGGCCGGTACTCGGCCAGCCCCCGCTCCACCAGCAGGTCGGCGATGCGCTGCACGCTCTGCCGCGTGGTGCCGAAGCGGCGCGCGACCGCCGACACCGGCAGGGGTTCCCGGGCCACCGCGCCGAGCACCTGCCAGCGCGCGGCGGTCAGTCCGGCGGCGCGTGCCAGTTCCTCGGCCACCGACAGGAACTGCCCGTTCAGACGGAAGACGGCGAGCGCGGTCCCGGTGAGCAGGTCGGAGTGTCTGTCCTCGGAAGGGGCCATGCTCAGGCACCCTCCAGCAGCACGTGGTAGGCGCCGGGGTCGTGCTCGGCGTGCAGCCGGTACCACGCGTCGAGGACGCGGGGCGTGTACAGGTCCAGGGCCGCGAAGACCTCCCGGGCGAACTCCAGGGGCGCGGTGGGCCCGGCCGTGATGAGGCCGTCGTCGGAGACCGCGAGCGCGGAGCGGTAGCGGCGCATCCCGGCGTAGCCGGTGGCCAGCAGGTACTCGGGCGCGGCGCTTGTGTGGTCGCGGTAGTCCAGGAGCCCCTCCCGGGCCAGCCCGGCCGTGGCGCCGCAGATGGCCGCGACCGGTACACCGGCGTCGAGCCAGATCCCGGCCGCGGAGGCGAACGGGGAGAAGGCCTCGGGGTCCACGTCCCAGCCGTCGGCCCCCGGCAGGATCAGCATCGCGCTGGAGGAGGGCTTGAGCTGGGGCAGGGTGATGTCCGGCAGGACGGTCAGCCCGCCCGCGGTCGTGACGGGCGCGCCGGTGAGGCCGACGGTCACCACGTCGTAGCGCCCGGGGTCGCGCTGCCAGTCGCCGCACCGGATGGTCGCGGTGGTGTGCCCGATCTCCCAGTCCGCAAGCTGGTCGTACACGGCGAGGTGGACGGTCTGCCTGGTGTCTTCGATCATGACAGCATGCTGTCATCATGACAGAATACTGTCAATGCTCGAAGGGTGACCGGAGGCTGGGGGCTTTGCGTGGGCTCCCACGCGACCGGTGGGTCCTGTGCGGGTGTTCGCGCTTCTCCGCAGGGGTGGGGCCCGGAGGCCCCACGGGCATAATGGATCAGGCAGCACCCGCCGCGCTTTTTCGGGCCTTCGGCAAGTGCATAAAACCCCCTGAAGAAAACCGAGAGGTTGCCCCCCTCGCCGAGTGGAGCCGGCTGTCGTTTCTTCCTGGCCGCCGGTGTTTCCAGGTACCGGTACCTGTCCACGGAGACGCCGCTGACCGGGGGCGGAGAAGATCTTCTCGCAGTCCGGAACCTGTTCGCTGGCTTCGGCTGCGAATCCGTTCTGGAGGGAACCGGCGACTGCGGGAGCGCCGACGACGTCCGGGAGAGGATCCGCCGTTGGGCCGCCGGTGCCGAACCGGGCGGGGAGGAGGCCGTCGTCCTGTGCTTCGCGGGCCGCGGATACGCGCACGGCCGGGACCGGCGCCACCCGTGCCGCTGGGGCCCGCGCGAGGGCGCGCCCGCCTCGACCGCCCCGGCCGCCGAGGGCCTGGTCCGGGTCCCGTGCGAGGGCGGCCGCGCGGGCTGCGGCTGGTCCAGGGCGCCTGTTCGGCCGGGGCGTCCGCCGCCGACGCGGTCCGGGCGCGGGGGCTGATCTTCGGCCGCCTCCCGCCCTCCCCCGAGAAGGGCCGAGGCACCCGCCCGACGGCGGTGCGCACGTGCACCAACGTTGCCGGCCGACGCGACGCGGCCGCCCTGGTCAAGGAGCCGGACCCGCTGTTCGGCGGGGTGGCGGACCTGCCGGCGGACGACGGGCCCAAGGCGCGCGACGCCTCGTTTTGCCCCACGTCTCGGGGAGTGGGGCGGGTGCTGGCCCCGGGGATCGCGGAGTGACGACCGAACGCGCTCGTGTGTCGCATGTCACCCCCGCCCCGAAAGCTGCTGGTGGGTCGGGTTTCCGGTGACGCAGGTCTCGCGGGCGTAACAGAACGGAACGCCGGTGTTCACATAACCTCACAAATGATATTACCATTCTCGGAGCCTGCCCCCAGAGCAGGTCGGAGCCGTACTCCCGTACAGCTCAGCACCACCGCACACCCACGGAAGGCTCCGTCGTGGAGAACTTCGAACCCGTCTACGGGACGGGACCCCTTCTCGGGATCGCTGCGGGAGCCATCGCCCTCCTGCTGTTCCTGATCATCCGCCTCAAGCTGCACGCGTTCGTGGCGCTCATCCTGGTCAGCGTCCTGACCGCCCTGGCCGCCGGCATCCCAGTCTCCGGGGTGGTGCCCACCCTCCTGGACGGCTTCGGGGGCACTCTCGCCAACGTCGCCCTGCTCGTCGGGCTCGGCGTGATGATCGGCCGCCTGCTGGAGATCACCGGGGGCGCGGCCGTCCTGGCCGGGGCGCTGATCAAGCTCTTCGGCGAGAAGCGCGCGCCGCTCGCGCTCGGCGTCGCCTCCCTCCTCTTCGGCTTCCCGATCTTCTTCGACGTCGGCCTCATCGTCATGCTGCCGATCGTCTTCAGCGTGGCCCGCCGCGTCGGCGGATCCGTGCTCATGTACGCGCTGCCCACCGCGGGAGCCTTCGCGGTCATGCACGCCTTCGTGCCCCCGCACCCCGGCCCGGTGACCGCCGCCGTGGAGATCGGGGCGGACATGGGCCTGGTGCTCCTGGTCGGCACCCTCCTGGCCATCCCCACCTGGTACCTGGCCAGCTACCTGTTCGGCCTGTGGGCCGGGAGGAAGTGGGAGCTGCCGGTCCCCGAGGACATCATGTCCGACGGCACCGTCGAGCACGAGAACCCGCCGCGCCTGGTGACCGTCCTGGCCGTCCTCCTGCTGCCGATGCTGCTGATCTTCGCCAACACCGGTGTGACCACGTTCGTCTCCACGGGCGCGGTGTCCGCCGAGGCCACCTGGGCGCAGGTCCTCCAGCTCCTCGGACAGACCCCGATCGCACTGCTCATCACCGTGCTGTTCGCCATGGTCGTGCTCAGCCCGGGCCGCTTCACCCCTCAGCGGGTGGAGGAGATCGTCGGCGGCGCGCTCGGCCCGGTCTGCGCCATCATCCTCATCACCGGCGCGGGCGGCATGTTCGGCGGAGTGCTGCGCACCAGCGGCATCGGCGACGCCCTCGCCGACAGCCTGGAGTCCACCGGCCTGCCGGTGATCGTCGCCGCCTTCGTCATCGCGCTCGCGCTGCGCGTCGCCCAGGGCTCGGCCACCGTCGCCATCACCACGGCGGCGGGTCTGATCGCCCCGGCCGTGGCGGCCACCTCGGGGCTCTCCTCGATCGACCTGGCCCTGATCGTCATCGCGATCGCCTCCGGCGCCACAGCCCTGTCGCACGTCAACGACTCCGGGTTCTGGCTGGTCGGCCGTTTCCTGGGTATGGACGTCAAGACGACGCTCAAGACCTGGACGGTCATGGAGACCCTGATCGGCTTCATCGGCTTCGGGCTCGCCTTCGGACTCAGCCTGGTGCTGTGACCGCGGGGGTGGAACCCGGACGTCCGCTCAGGGCGGGGGTTCCGCCCTCCGGTCGCCCTCCAGCGCGACGGACACCTCGGTGACGATGGAGCGCATCGCGGCCTCCGCCACGTCGGGGAGGCCGTCCCGGATGGCCTGGGCCACGGCCTTGTGCAGCCGCAGCGCCTCCGGGCGCGGGTTGCGCGGCATCAGGTGGTAGGAGGTGCGTCCGACCAGGACCTCCGCCACCACCTGGGACAGGCCGACGAACATCTCGTTGCCGGAAAGCTCCAGGATGCGGCGGTGGAACGTGACGTCCAGCTCCAGGAAGGTCTCCAGGTCACCGGCGCGCCCGGTGCGGACCATCTGGTCGGCGACCACCACCAGCTGGGCCCGCTCCTCGGCGTCGCCGCGCTCGGCGGCCAGGGCCGCGGCGCCCGGTTCCAGCGCGGCGCGCAGCTCGTTGAGCGAGCGCAGCTGCTCCATCCGGCCGGGCCCGGCCAGGCGCCAGCGGATGAGCTGGGGATCGAAGACGCTCCAGTCCCGGCGCGGTCGCACGCGGATGCCGGTGCGGGGGCGGCTGACCACCAGCCGCATGGACTCCAGGACGCGCACGGCCTCGCGCGCGACCGTACGGGAGACGCCGAAGTCCTGTTCCAGGCCCTGGAGGGTGAAGGTGTGGCCGGTCCGGTACTCGCCTGCGGCGATGGCGGGTCCGAGCACCGCCAGCACGCGGTTGTGCAGTGTGCGGTGGTCCGTGGCCATCGTTCTCCTCGTGCTCCGGGGCCGTCCGGTTGGCCGCATGCGGCCGTGGGGTCACGCTGAAGCCTAGCCGGGTTGATTGATATCACTATTAATGGTGACGCTTGCGGCCACGCAGGGGCACCACGACACGGAGAAACCATGCACTTTGTCTTCATGGGGGTCTCGGGCAGCGGCAAGACCACTGTCGCCGAACGTGTGGCCAAGCACCTGGGCCTGCCCTTCGCCGAGGCCGACGACTTCCACCCCCGGGCCAACATCGACAAGATGGCGGCGGGCGTCCCGCTGACCGACGAGGACCGCTGGCCGTGGCTGCACGAGCTGGCACGGTGGATCGCCGAGCACGAGGCCGCCGACCGGTCCACGGTCATGGCCTGCTCGGCGCTCAGGCACAGCTACCGCGACGTCCTGCGCCAGGCCGCCCCTGGGGTGCGCTTCCTGCACATGCACGGCTCCGCCGAGGTGATCTGGCGGCGGATCGAGGCCCGTCGGGACCACTTCATGCCGCCCGCGCTCCTGGAGTCGCAGCTCGACACCCTCGAACGGCTGAAGGCGGACGAGCCGGGCCTCGAACTCGACGTCAGGGACGACGTGGAGTCCCTCGTCGGGCAGGCCCTGGAGTACGCGGGGCCGCTCCTGCGCCCGGCGGAGGCGCCGGTCGTCGGGGACTGAGGGGAGCGGCGTCGGGCCACGGCCGCGTCACCGTCGTGTCTCGAATCGCGTGCACGGTTCCGCGGGCGCCTTGCGTGGTTCCTCCCGAAACGGGACGCTGTTCGGCATGTCGAACCCCGTCTCGTCCCCCGTGTCCCCCGCCTCCCGGATCCTCGGGACCGCACGCTCCTCCGCGGCGGGCCTCCTCGCGGAGCGCCGCCCCGGTGTGCGGCCCCCGCGCGACGTGCGCCAGACCTTCGCCCTGATGCTGGTCGCCGTCCCCGCGTACGGCCTGCTGGCCTACCTGGCGGCCGACCGGACGCTCTCGGGCGCGCACGGGGACGCCGCAGAGGGCCTGCGCGCTCTGATGGTCACCGCCGCGCTCGCGGGCGTGGCCCTGGGGGCCCTGTCCGTTCCGGTGCGCCGCGGCGGCAACGCCCTGTGGCGCACCGCCCAGGTCGTCGCCGCGGCCGGAATGGGGGTCGCCGTGGCCGGTCTGTACGCGGCCGCGCGGCTGGTGGACACGCAGCTGCTGCTGGCCTCGGTCGTGGTGGCGGTCGCCGCCATCGTCGTCAACATCGCGCTGTGGAGCACCGAGGTCCACCGCTGGTGCGGCCGGTAGGGGGTCCGGCGCCCGCTGGCCGGCCCGGCGGTACGCCCCGCCCCTCGCGGTCGGGCGGCCGCAGCCCGCGTCCCGCCGGGCGCGCACCCGAAGGGGGAGGGGGACGACGGCGCGCCGTCGTCCCCCTCCCGCGCTACTCCTCGTCGTCCTCGCCGTCGGCGGCCGCGTGCAACCGCGCCAGGTGGTCGCTGTCGTCCTCCCCGTGACGGCCCAGGTAGATCTCCCTGGCCTCGTCCGCGATGTCGGCCGACTCGTCCTCGAAACCGTAGTCGGCCAGGTCGTCCAGCAGGTCCAGCGCCCGGTGCAGGGCGTCGCCGTCGTCGGGGGACTGGGCGGCCTCCTGCGGCAGGTGGGCCACGACCCTGGCGAGGACGGCGGCGCGCGCCTCGTCCACTGCGCTCTCGGATCCGGCCGCGGCGGTCAGCCGGATCCTGGTGATGGGATCCTCGTCGGCCACCAGCATCAGCTGTTCGGCCAGCCAGGAGGCCTCCTGGCCCTCGAGGAACGCGGTCAGCGCCGCGTCGTCAAGCGGTGTGGTCATTGGCAGATCATAGGCCCGCCCGGTGGCTCCGCCGACACCGGTGTCCGGGCTCCGGGGCGGGCCCGCGAGCCCGGAGAACACATTCTTTCATCCGATCATCGGATATCAGGTGTCGGGGGAATCCTCTTTCCCGTGTTACGGGGGTGTTGCCGTGAAGTCTCACGTGATAGTGCGTTCATCTGTTCGACAACTCGTATCCGAAAATGTGCCCATGGATCACGGCACAGATGGGAAACGGTTGTATTAATACCCAGCTGTCTATCTTCACAGCCGCTCTCGGCGCGGTCTAGGGTCCACTCAATCGTTCCAGGGCCTGCCGGGCCCCGCACTGAGGTGGACCATGTTCAGGAAGCCTTTCCGAAAGCCGTTGGCCCTCCTGGCCTCCGCGGCCGCGCTCACGCTGGTGGCCACAGCGTGTGCCGAGAGTAACCGCGATGGCGGGGGGACCGACGCGTCGGAGCCCTTCGTCTTCGCCTCCGCGGGCGACATCAAAACCCTCGACCCCTTCCTCACCAGTGACGGTGAGACCTTCCGTTACAGCAGGCAGGTCTTCGAAACCCTTCTCGAACACGAATCGGGCGGGACCGAAATCGTCGGCGGACTCGCCGAGGACTGGGAGCAGTCCGAGGACGGCACCGTCTGGACCTTCCACCTGCGCGACGGCGTCGTGTTCCACGACGGCGACGAGTTCAACGCCGAGGCGGTCTGCGCCAACTTCGACCGCTGGTACAACCTCACCGGCGGTTTCCAGAGCTCCAACAACTCCTATTACTGGCAGTCGATCTTCGGCGGCTTCGCGGACAACGAGAGCGACGACCTCGCCGACCCCCGGTACACCTCCTGCGAGGCCTCCGACGAGCTGACCGCGGTCATCACGATCGACGAGTACTCCTCCATCTTCCCCGGCGGCTTCAGCCTCGCTTCGTTCGGCATCATGAGCCCCACCACGCTGGAGGCCATCGCCGACGCCGAGATCACCGGGGAGGAGGGCAACTTCACCCTCCCCGAGTACACCCAGACGGCCGGAACCGTCGCGGGCACCGGACCCTTCACGGTCCAGGAGTGGGACCACGACCAGGCCGAGGTGACCCTCCAGCGCTTCGACGACTACTGGGGCGAGGCCGCGGGCTTCGAGACGATGATCCTGCGCGCGATCCCCGACGAGACCGCCCGCCGCCAGGCACTGGAAGCGGGTGACGTCCACGGCTACGACCTGGTCGCCCCCGCCGACGTCGCCCCCCTGACCGAGGCCGATTTCCAGGTGCCCACCCGCGGCGTGTTCAACGTCCTGTACATGGCCTACCAGCAGGAGGCCAGCGAGGCGCTCGCCGACCTGGAGGTGCGCCGGGCCCTCGCCCACGCCGTGGACCGCCAGCGCATCGTCGACACGATCCTGCCCGAGGGCGGCGAGGTCGCGACCCAGTTCCACCCCGACACCCTCGACGGCTGGTCCCCGGACGTGCAGACCTACGAGTACGACCCCGAACTGGCCCAGGAGATGCTGGCGGACGCCGGGCAGGAGGACCTGACCCTGGAGTTCTGCTACCCGACCGACGTCACCCGCCCCTACATGCCCGCGCCGCGCGACATCTTCGACGTCATCGCCGCGGACCTGGAGGCGGTCGGCGTCACCGTGGAGCCGGTCACCTACGAGTGGACCGAGTACATCCCGCGCACCAACTCCGGCGAGTGCCCGCTGTACCTGCTCGGCTGGACCGGCGACTACAACGACGCCTACAACTTCATCGGCACCTGGTTCTCCCAGTACAACAGCGAGTTCGGCTTCCGTGACGAGGACCTGTTCGAGGCCATGGAGGAGGCGAGCACCAACCCGGACCAGGAGGAGCGCGTCGCCGCCTACCAGGACCTGAACAACCAGATCATGGACATCCTGCCGGGGCTGCCCATCTCCAGCTCCCCGCCGTCCATCGCCTTCTCCGCGAACGTCAACCCGCCCAACGTCAGCCCGCTGACCCAGGAGCAGTTCGCCGAGGCCTCCTGGAAGTAGTCCCCCCGCCCACGGGGAGGGGAAGGGCCCGACCGGCCGCCGGTCGGGCCCGCCCACTGCCCGTGGGCGGGCCCCGGCCCGTCCGGTGCCGCGCGCCCCGGAGCCGAGGCACCGCCCGGCCGGGCGCGCCGCCCGCGCGCCGACCGGGCCCCTCGTCCGAACCACCCGCTCGAACTCCCGCCGCGATCCGGCGGGGGACGCTTCGCGTCCATCGTTCCCACCACTGGCGAAAGGCGGCGAAGGTGCTGCGATTCATCGTCAGGCGTCTCCTCCAGCTGATCCCGACACTGGGCGGCCTGTCGATCCTGCTGTTCGTCTGGCTGCAACGGCTGCCGGGCGGACCGGAGTACGCCCTCCTCCCCGACGACGCGACGGCCGAACAGCGCGCCGCGCTGCGTCGCTCCCTCGGCCTGGACGAACCGGTCACGGTTCAGTACCTGGCCTTCCTGCGCCGTATCCTCCAGGGCGACCTCGGGACCTCGCTCTCCACCGGACGGCCGGTCACCGAGGAGTTCTTCACCCGTTTCCCGGCCACGTTCGAACTGTCGGTCACTGCGATGCTTATCGCGGTCGCCGTCGGAGTCCCCCTCGGTTACCTCGCCGCGCGCAGGCGCGGCTCCGTGCTGGACTTCGCGGCCGTGGGCGGATCCCTCCTGGGCATCTGCACGCCGGTGTTCTTCCTCGCCTTCATCCTGAAGGTGGTCTTCGCCGAGCGGCTCGGGATGTTCCCTTCCGCCTTCCGGCTCTCCCCGGGCCTGATCCGCACCGACCTCAGCGGGTTCGTCGTCCTCGACGGCCTGCGCACCGGGGAACTCGACGTGGTGTGGGACGCCCTGCTCCACCTCGTGCTGCCCGGGATCGCGCTGGCCTCGATCCCGCTCGCCGTGATCGTCCGGATGACCCGCGCCAGCGTGCTGGAGGTGGTCGGCGAGGACTACGTGCGCACCGCCAACGCCAAGGGGCTGCACCGCAACACCGTGCGCACCCGCCACGTGATGCGCAACGCCATGCTCCCCGTGGTCACCTCCGTCGGACTGCTCACCGGAAGCCTGTTCGCCGGGGCGGTGCTCACCGAGAGCGTCTTCGCCTTCCCCGGCATCGGCTCGTTCGTCTACGCGGCCACGCAGGGGCGCGACTACCCGGTCCTGACCGGGTTCATCCTGCTCATCGCGACCATGTACGTGTTCATCAACCTGTTGGTGGACATCTCCTACAGCCTCCTCGACCCGAGAGTGCGGGCCCAGTGATGCCGACGACACCGAGCCCCCACCACCGGTCCGAGCCCGCGGGCGCCCCTGAGCCCGAGGGCGCCGCGGCCCAGCGCACACCCCTCCTGGGACGCAAGGCGGCCAGGGTGGACCGGCTGGCCGAACTCATGGGCCAGCGCGAGGAGGGCGAACACGGCGCGGGCATCTGGCGCACCGCCTTCGAGCGCATGCGCCGCAGCCCCATGGCCATCACCGGCGCCGTGATCGTCGTGGTGTTCCTCGTCGTGGCGCTGTTCTCACCGCTCATCGCGCCCTACGACCCCGTCTCCCAGAGCTGGGGCGGCGAGGTCTTCCCCAACCGCAACGTCTTCGTCGGCCCGCGCGCCGAGAACTGGCTGGGCCTGGACAACCTCGGCCGCGACCAGTTCTCCCGCATGGTGATCGGCGCCCGCCAGACCCTCCTGGTCGGCGTGGTCGCCACCCTGGTCGGCTTCGGCGTCGGCGCGCTGCTCGGCGGCGCGGCCGGGGCCGCCGCGGTCCTGGGCGGCCGCTGGGGGCGTCAGGTGGACAACGCCGTCATGCGCGTCATCGACATGATGCTGGCGCTGCCCACCCTGCTGCTCGCGGTCACCATCGCCGCCCTGGTCGGCCCCAGCCTGACCACGGTCATGTTCGCGGTCGGCGTGGCGCAGATCCCCATCTTCGCCCGCCTCCTGCGCGGCGCGATGCTCTCCCAGGGCAACCGCGAGTACGTGCTGGCCGCCCGTGCGCTGGGCGTGCGCAAACACAAGATCGCCCTCGTGCACATCCTGCCGAACTCGCTCGGCCCGGTGATCGTGCAGTCCACGCTCACCCTGGCCACCGCCATCATCGACGCCGCGGCCCTGTCCTACCTGGGCCTGGGCAACCCGGATCCGGCCTTCCCCGAATGGGGGACCATGCTCGCCGACGCCCAGCGGTTCCTGTCCAGCGCGCCGCAGCTGGCCGTGTACCCGGCGCTGGCCATCATCGTCACCGCCCTGGGCTTCACCCTGCTGGGTGAGGCGATGCGGGAGGCGCTCGACCCCAAGCTGAGGAAGTGACATGAGTTCCAGCACGCCGCTGCTGGCGGTGGACGAGCTGTCCGTGGTGTTCGGCGGCCGCGGCTCCGACGAGGTGCGGGCCGTGGACGGGGTGTCCTTCACCCTGGAGGAGGGCCGGGTGACCGGCCTGGTCGGCGAGTCCGGCTGCGGCAAGAGCGTCACCTCGCTCGCCCTCATGGGCCTGCTCCCGGACCGGGGGGTGCGGGTCGGCGGCAGCGCCGTCATGCGGCTGCCCGACGGCCCCGTCGACCTGTTGAAGCTGTCGCAGAAGCGGATGCGCGACCTGCGCGGCTCCCAGTTGGCGATGATCTTCCAGGATCCGCTCAGCTCCCTCAACCCCGTGGTGCCCATCGGCCGCCAGGTCACCGAGATCCTGCGCCGCCACCGGGGGATGCGCGGTTCGGCGGCCGAGAAGGAGGCCGCCGACCTGCTGGACCGGGTGGGCATCCCCGACCCCGCCCGGCGGCTGCGCGAGTACCCGCATCAACTGTCGGGCGGCATGCGCCAGCGCGCGCTCATCGCCATGGCGGTGGCCTGCCGCCCCAGGGTGATGATCGCCGACGAGCCCACCACCGCCCTGGACGTGACCATCCAGGCGCAGATCCTGGAACTGCTCCGGGACCTGGTCACCGAGGAGGGCACCGCCCTGCTGATGATCACGCACGACCTGGGTGTGGTCGCCGGGCTGTGCGACGACATCAACGTCCTGTACGCGGGGCGGGCGGTGGAGACGGCGCCGCGCGCGCCGCTGTTCGCCGACCCCACCCACCCCTACACGGTCGGCCTGCTGGGCTCCATCCCCCGGCTGGACGCCCCGCGCGGCGAGCGGCTCACCCCCATCCGGGGGTCGGTCAACGACAACATCGCCTGGGCGCAGGGGTGCGCGTTCGCGCCCCGCTGCGACCACTACACGATGGAGTGCCTCCAGGGGCCGCCGGAGCTCGTGGCGGTGGGCGCCGCGGCGGGTGTGGAGGAGGGCGGCCGGTCCGGGGAGAGCCCGGCGGCCGCACACGTGCACCGGTGCGTGAACCCGGTCCGGGACGCGGACGCGGCCGACCGCCCCACGCTGGACGGCCCGGGCGGTCCGGACGGCGACGACGAGGAGGAGCGGGGATGAGCCTGCTGCGGATCAACGACCTCAAGGTGCACTTCCCCATCAGGAGGGGGGTGTTCTTCGACCGCACCGTCGGCCACGTGCGCGCGGTCGACGGAGTCAGCCTGGAGATCGAGAGCGGCCAGACCTACGGCCTGGTGGGCGAGTCGGGCTGCGGCAAGACCACCCTGGGCCGCGCGGTGCTGCGGCTGGTGGACGTCACCGAGGGCGAGGTGCTCTTCGGCGGACAGGACCTGGCCGGCCTGGACGAGGAGTCGATGCGCCGCCAGCGCAAGAACCTCCAGATGGTGTTCCAGGACCCGCTGGGCAGCCTCAACCCCCGGCAGAACATCGGTTCCATTCTCCTGGAGGGACTGCAGACCCACGGGATCGGCGGCCCGCCGCCGGGGGAGGGCCCCTCCGGCGGCAGGGAGCGCCGTGCCCTGGTCCTCGAGGACCAGCGCAGGCGCGTGGTCGACGCCCTGGAGAGGGTGGGCCTGTCGGCGAAGGCGCTCACCCGTTACCCGCACGAGTTCTCCGGCGGCCAGCGCCAGCGCATCGGCATCGCCCGCGCGCTCGTGCTGGAGCCCGACCTCATCATCTGCGACGAGCCGGTGTCGGCGCTGGACGTGTCGATCCAGGCACAGGTGCTCAACCTGCTGGAGAGCCTCCAGCAGGAACTGGGGCTGACCTACCTGGTCATCGCGCACGACCTGGCCGTGGTCCGCCACGTCAGCGACGTGGTCGGGGTGATGTACCTTGGCGGCCTGGTGGAGGAGGCCTCCAGCGACGACCTGTACGAGACGCCGATGCACCCGTACACGCGCTCCCTCATGTCGGCGGTGCCGGTCCCCGACCCGCAGGTGGAGGACAGCCGCGAGCGCATCCTGCTGGCGGGCGACCTGCCCTCGCCCGCCGACCCGCCCAAGGGCTGCCGCTTCCACACCCGCTGCCCGTGGCGGCAGGAGGAGCGGTGCGACACCGAGCGGCCCGAACTGCGCCCGGTCGGGAACACCGCCGGGGGCGGCACCCACAGGGTGGCCTGCCACTACGCCGAGCAGATCCTCTCGGGCGAGATCCGTCCCAGGGAGGAGATGGCCGAGCGCATCGTGCACGGCACCGGTTGAGCCGACCGGCGGGGGCGGCCGTCCGGGATCCGGACTGCCGCCCCCCGTGCCTGGCCACCGTGCGGCGGTCCGGGTGTTGGCGTCCTCCGGCTCCGTGACGTCGACCGGTACCCCGTCGCGTCGGTCCTCACTCGGCGTCCCCGCCCCGGCGAAGGTCCCGGCGGCTCCCGGAGACGGCGTGGTTATCGTGGAACACCCGTCACCCGCCGGAACGGGAAACCCACGTTCCCGGCGCTCCGATGGAAGGATCCCCCTTGCCGCCGTTCCTCGCAGACGCCGTGTCCGACAGCACCGAACCCCTGACCGGCTGGACCATGGTCCTGATCATGGCGCTCCTGGCGGTCGCCCCGGTGGTCCTGATCGCTTCGGGCTGTCTGGGAGCTCGTGGGCTGATCAGGCCCAACCTGCTGTTCGGTATCCGCACGACCTACACCCTCTCCGGCGACGAGGCCTGGTACACCGTGCACGCCCTGGCCGGGCACTGGACGATCGCCTCCGGGGCGGTCATGGCACTGTCCGTCGTCCTGACCCCCTTCTTCGCAGACGACATCCGTCTCCAGGCGGCCGCGATGCTGGCGCCGATGGGCGCGGGCCTGGTGCTGCTGCTCCTGGGTGTGCGGCGCGCGGAACGGACCGCGCGGGCCCGGGCGGCCCGCGACACCGGCGCGCACTGAAAAGCGTGCGGCGGGGCGCCGCGCACGCGGGCGGCTGTGCGGTCGCTCACGCAGGGGCGCGAAGCCCCGGATGGGCGCGTCCCGTGCGCGGCGGGCGGCGGGAACTTCCGCCGGAACCGGGAGAGGACGCCCGCGCGCGGGCACGATGACGGTATGAGGCCTTCGCTGAACACCGTCCCCGGCACCGGGGCGTTCCTGTACGACCGCGACTGCGGTTTCTGCAAGCGCTCGGTGGTCTTCGCCCGCGACCGGCTGCGCGCCCGCAGCAGCTTCGTGGCCTGGCAGGACTTCGACCTGGACTCCGCGGGGCTGACACCGGAGCAGACCGGCGCCAGCGCCTGGTTCGTGTACGCGGACGGGCGCCGCTTCTCGGGCGGCGACGCCGTCGCCGAACTCCTGCTGCACGGGCGCCCGCTCACCCGGCCGCTGGGCCGCTTGGCGCGCCTTCCGCTGCTGCGAGCGCTCAACCGGGCCGCCTACCGCTGGGTGGCCGCCAACCGCCACCGCATCCCCCTCTCCGGGGGAGCCCCCTCCTGCGGCCTCGGCCCCCCGCCACAGGGCGGGTGATCCGGCGCACCCGTGGCCGGTGGCCGGTCGGCGGCCGCCTCCGCGCCGACCGAGCGTCCGGCCGACCGCGGACTTCAGGCCGCGCGCAGGGCCCGGCACACCTCCAGCAGCCGCCCGCGCAGCACCGCGCCGCGCTCGGCGAACCCCCGCTGCGCCTCCATGTACTCCGCCTTTCCCCCGGCGGTCTCGATCCGCACCGGCGCGTACCCCCACGCCGCCAGGTCGTAGGGGGAGGCGCGCATGTCCAGCGTCCGGATCTCCCGCGAGAGTTCGAAGCAGTCCACCACCAGCTCCGAGGGCACCGCCGGGGTCAGCTTGTACGCCCACTTGTACAGGTCCATGTTGGCGTGCAGACACCCCGGCTGGTCCAGTTCGTCCTGCCGCTCCCGGCTGGGCCGGAGCGTGTTGAGCGGGCGCGCGGCGTCGGTGAAGAACCGGAACGCGTCGAAGTGCGAGCACCGGATCCGGTGCGTCTCCACGACCCGGTCGGTGCCCTCCCGGCCCAGCCGCAGCGGCACCTGTCCGTGCCGCACCTCTCCGGCCCGGTACACCATCGCCCACTCGTGCAGCCCGAAGCAGCCCAGGTGGGCGGGGCGCCCGGCGACCGACGACAGCAGCCGCTCCACGAAGTCCAGCACCGGACGCGCCGCCAGGAACGCCGCGGTGTCCAGGCCCACCGCGCCCCCGGGCAGCGCGGTGTAGAACCGCTCGTCCAGGCGGGCGCGGGCGCCCTCGCCCAGCAGCACCGTCCCCGCGCCCGGGTGCCAGCGCCGCAGCTGCGCGGGCTTGAGGTTGTAGTAGGTGAACAGGAAGTCCTCCACCGGGTGGCGCACGCCCTCCCGGCGGCGCCGCAGGTGATCCCCGACCAGCGCGTCCACGCGGTCGCGGTGCCGCTCGGCGCGCTCGCGCCACCGCTCCTCGGTCAGGGCCGCCAGTGCCCGTGTGCTCGCTTCCGTCACGGCCCCCAGGGTACGCGCGCCTCGGGATCCCCCGCCCCCGCGTCACGTCGCACGCGTTCTTGTACGCTCCGGCGATGGGCGTGCGCGACTATCTGGTCGAGGGCGTCTCCGGCACCGGCAAGACCTCGGTCCGCGCGGAACCGCGGCGGCGCGAGCACCATCTCCGGCACGTCGACAGGGTCAGGTCCCCGGCCGCCGACCGGGGCAGCGCGGTGGCGTTCTTCTGCGGCGGTTCCAGGAACTTCCCGGAGTTCGTCGACCTCTTCGCCGGCGTGTTCGTCCCGGAGATCGACCCGGGGACGCTGCGCCGTCGGCTCGACGGGCGACCGGAGGGGGAGTGGGGCGGCAGGCAGGCCGAACGGGACCTCATCGCGCGCCTGCACCGGACGAAGGAGGACGTTCCCCGGGAAGGTACGGTCGTCGACGCCACCAGGCCGCTCGCGCGCGTCGTCGACGAGATCCTGCGCCTCACCGGGGGGTAGACCCCTCGCGGCGCGGTCCGGATCCGGTCCGCCCGCCCGGGTGGGCTCAGTTCGACTGCTGCACGGGCAGGTGGCGGCCCAGGTAGCCGATGTACACGCGGTTCGTGGTGCCCGGCCCCAGGTGGGGGTAGAAGTACAGCCGCGGACAGATCCCGTACTCGATGTCGAGCTTGATGTGCGCGTACATGGGCAGCCGCCCGCTCGGCTCCACCTCCTCGGGAACCCGGAACAGGCGCTTGTCGTTGAGCTTGCCCCGGTTGCGCACGTGGTCCGACTCCTGCGAGGCCAACCGCTTGATGGGGATCACCTGGTACCCGTCCGGGGTCTCGCGCAGGTAGGAGTGGAAGCCCAGTCCGGTGCCGGGATTGTCGAACTGGTAGCGCGCGTAGTCGTTGAGGGCCAGCAGCGCCTCCCACGCGCGGGTGACCCACAGGGACTCCTTGCGGCTGTCGGACAACTCGTAGACCGTGGCGTCCTCGATGGTGAAGTACAGGTGCGGCAGGACCGAGTCGTCGGTGATCCGATCCAGCAGTTCGCGCACGCTTACCGGGGGCCGCCGCTGCGGGTCGATCGGCGCGGGCGCCGCGGCCAACCGGAACAGCCCGGCTTCGCGCGCCTGCTCGCGCAGCCATCGGGCCTCGTAGCGGGCGGCGCGCGCCTGTTCGCGGGCGGTGTCGAGCTCCTCGCTCAGGTCGGCGGTCTCGGCCAGGAGTCCGTGGCGCTCCTCGGACAGCTCGCTGACCCGCGCGCCGAGGCGGGTGACCTCCTCCCGCAGCCGCTGGGCCTGCTGTTCCAGGGCCTCGCGCTCCAGCGCCGAGGCGGTCCCGGCGGACCCGGCCCCGCCCTGCGCCGCCTGGTGCACGGCGGCCGCGCCCCGGGCCGCCGGCAAGCTCACCCGCGGCCGCGCCGTGCCGGGCCCGGACCGCCGCAGGTCGTCGGTCTCCTCCTCCAGCAGCGCGTCCACGGCCTGGAGCGGATCGGGCAGGCTCACCTCCAGCGCGTTGTCGCGCACCCGCCGCGAGAGGGCGGCGCCCACCCAGTTGCGGATGCGCTCGCCGTCGCGCGCCGTGTCCAGCGTGGCCGGGCTCATCCTGGGGTGGCGTGCGGCGTCCGCCTCGTCGTGCGGGTCCACCCCGGGTAAGAAGGTGCGCACCCCGCCGGGCGGGACGTCCAGGCCCGGCGGCAGGAGCGCGCCGACGCGCTCCAGGGCGGCGTCGTCGAGCACGTACCCCGAGCACATGCCGGTGCAGCGCGCCAGCGCCCCGGCCATGGCCCCGCGCCAGTCGGCTACGGTCACGTCGCGGGGCGAACCGGTGGCCACCACCGCCATGCGCCGCAGGGGGTCGCGGATCGTGTCCACGAGCGTGTCCACGAGGTCGTCGTCGCGCCCGCGCACGATCCGGGGCGCGGGCGGCATCGGGTGGCCGCCGTCGTGGCCGTGCACCGCCTCCAGGAGCATGCGCGCGGCCTCGGGCGGCATGACGTCCAGCCGGGGCTGCTCGGAGCCCTCACCCGCCGGGGAGGGGGTTACGGTCATGTCGATCCACACGTACCGCCACGGGGACAGCGCCGGGTCCACGACAGTGGTGGCGACCGTCCGCCACACGCCGTCCGTCTTGTCGGACTCGGTGGTCAGTCGCAGGAAGGACAGGCCCTCGTCGGGGTTGTCGTGCCGCACGACCAGGGCGCGGGAGCGGTTGCTCAGCTCGTGGCGCCCCGACGCGGAGAAGTCCACGCGCGCGCCCGAGTTGCCGCGCTTGCTCAACCACCGCGACAGGATCGTCGAGGTGACGGCGACCAGATCGCCGTCGTGCTCCGGGACCGCGACGAGCGTGCGGTAGACAAGCGGCAATGGGCACTCCCGGGATCCCGTCGGCGGTGGCGGACCCGAGGGTCCGGCCGAACGCGCTGGCAGCGCACTCCTCACCACTGTGGACGAAGGAGATCGCCGGCGCCAGTCGGCCGACCAAAGATCCCCGGTCAGGCTGTCTGATCCTCAGACGATACCGCCCGTCACCCCTGTGTACACCCCCCGCTGTCGCCCCTGTTCGGAGCGCGGAGCCGTGTACGCGACTTTCTTGCGCCACTGTGGCCAACTCCCGAGTCCGTATTGGCAACGGTGGACAAGGCGTGCCGGGAGAAGGGGGCACTAGCGTCACGGGCATGTCTACGCGTCCGTTCTGGCTGGCCGGCACCGCCGCGACCGGCGACACCGAGATCACCCTCGTCAACCCCTACACCGGCGAGGACGCGGGCACCGTCTCCGTGCCCACCGCCGAGCAGATCGAGGAGGCGGTGGCGGCCGCGCACGCGGTCGCCACCGATGCCGCCGCCCTGCCCGCCCACGTGCGGGCCGACGCCCTCGACCACGTCTCCCGGCGCATCGGCGAGCGTGCGGAGGAGATCGCCCGCACCATCACGGCCGAGAGCGGCAAGCCGATCAAGTGGGCCCGCGCCGAGGCCGGACGCGCCGTGTCCGTGTTCCGCTGGGCGGCCGAGGAGGCCCGCCGCGACAGCGGTGAGCTCCAGCGCCTGGACACCGACCCGGGCGGCACCGGCCGCATGGCCCTGGTACGCCGAGTCCCCAAGGGGCCGGTCCTGGGCATCTCGCCGTTCAACTTCCCCCTCAACCTCGTCGCCCACAAGGTCGCCCCGGCCATCGCCGTCGGCGCGCCCATCATCCTCAAGCCAGCCCCCGCCACCCCGATGACCGCCCTGATCCTGGGCGAGATCATCGCCGAGACCGACCTGCCCGGCGGCATGGTGTCCGTGCTGCCGATGCCCAACGACCGCGCCGCCCCCCTCATCACCGACGAGCGCCTGCCCGTCATCTCCTTCACCGGCGGCCCCTTCGGCTGGCAGCTGCCCCGCCTGGCCCCGCACAAGCACGTCACCCTGGAACTGGGCGGCAACGCCGCCGCCGTGGTGCTCGCCGACGCCGACCTGGACTGGGCGGCCCAGCGGGTGGCCCTGTTCGGCAACAACCAGGCCGGACAGGTGTGCATCGGCGTGCAGCGCGTCATCGTCGAGGACGCCGTGTACGACGAGTTCGTCCCACGCCTGGTGGAGCGGGTGGAGGCCCTCGGCGTGGGCGACCCCGCCGACCCGGCCACCGACGTGGGCCCGCTGGTGGACGAGGCCGCGGCCGAGCGCGTGGCCTCCTGGATCGACGAGGCCGTCACCGCCGGGGCCAACCTCCTCACCGGCGGCACGCGCGACGGCGTGACCGTGGCGCCGACCGTGCTCGCCGAGGCCCCGGACGACTCCCGGGTGGTGCGTCAGGAGGTCTTCGGCCCGGTGCTGGTCCTCCAGCGCGCGGCCGACACCGACGCCGCCTTCGCCGCGGTCAACGACAGCGACTTCGGGCTCCAGGCGGGCGTGTTCACCCGCGACCTGCCCACCGCGTTCCGCGCCCACCGCGAGCTGGAGGTCGGCGGCGTGGTCATCGGCGACGTGCCCACGTTCCGGGCCGACCAGATGCCCTACGGCGGCGTCAAGGGGTCGGGTGCGGGCAAGGAGGGCGTGCGCGCCGCCATGACCGACCTGTCCTACGAGCGGGTCCTGGTTCTGACCGGAATCGACCTGTAGGACCGACGGGGGCCGCCCCGGACGCGGAACGAGCGGTGTCCCCCGCGCCACGGGGGCCGGGGGACACCGCTCGTCCGGCGGGTACTACAGCTGGGCGGCCTGCTCGTACAGTTCGCGTGCCTCCTGGCCGAGCCGGGGGCCGTACTGGACGCTGCGGTCGTCGGCGTACTTGAAGCTGACCACCGAGGTGATCGTGCCCCGGCCGGTGCCGGTGTCGAAACCGGCGAACCAGGGGCCGCCGCTGGAGCCCTGCGTCATGGAGCAGCGCACCCCGTTGGCCGTCGTGCCGCCGGTGTCGGGCTCGGTGCGGCCCGAGCAGTAGTGCAGGTGCCTGCCCTCGTACGGGGACGCCGACGGGTACCCGAACGTGTACACCTGCACCCCCTCGCGCACCTTGTCCTCGGTCCAGGCGTCGAACGCGATCCGCTGGGACCCCACCCGCTCCTGGACGGTGGCGCCCCCGTCGGGGTTGAGCACCACCATGGCGAAGTCGTAGCTGTCGTCCGCCCGGCGCGACCACTCGGGCGCCACCAGCAGGTCGCTGGCGGTGAACCGGCCGTAGGGGCTCTCCCCGTCCGCGTGGCCGGGCACGAATGTCCAGTTGCGCGCCCACGAGCCCCGGCCGTCCTTGGCGCAGTGCCCGGCGGTGACCACGGTGCTCCGGTTCGCCGAGTCCACCACCGACGCCGAGCACGTGAAGTCGCGCCCGTCCATGGTCAGGTAGACCTTGCCGGTGGTCCTGGTGACCAGTCCGCCCGAGGTCCAGCGCTCGCCCTCGCTGTCGGAGCGCGGCGCGGCCTGGCGCTCCACTCCCCCGTCCGGCGCCGTCCCGCCCTCGGCGGACGTGAGGACGTCCTCCACCAGGCCGGTGATGGGCTCGGCTGCGGCCATGCGCTCCTCGGTCCAGTAGTCCAGCACGGCCCGGTGCTGGTCGCCGGTCACGGCGCCGCTCTGGTGGGAGAGCCCCGTCACGTGCGACAGCGCCTCGCGGTCCTCCTGCGCGGGAACCGCGGGGGAGTGGATGGCCTGGGTGACGGCGGACGCGGGAGCCGGGAGCTGTCCGGCGAGGAAGAGGCCCCCGGCGGCGACCGCCGCGGCGGCGAGGGGGGCGAGAATCCTGTGTGCGGTGGACGAGGTCATGACGAGCATCCTCGCACACTTTCGGTAGTCAGATGGCTACTTTGAGTTTGTGTCGTGCGCGGCGGGGGAAGAAGGGGCCGCCTCCGGCGCGGGGGTGCGCCGGAGGCGGCCCGGGAGGGCGCCTCGCGGGGACCCTCCTGCCCGGTGTCCCCACCGGGCCGTGTTCGCGTCGCCTCGACGCGCCGTCCGGCGGACCGTTCCGACCGGGGGCAACTTACTCACGGGTTGAGCCAGGTCACCGGGCACCGGTTGTAAGGACCCGGTGACGCACGGTCCCGCCGCCGCCTGCGGTCGGCGCCCCGGGCCCGCGTTCCGCCCCGGTCTGTCCACAGGCCCCGTACTCCGCCCGGCGGATTGCGGAACAATGGGGAGTGTGCGAGAAGAACAGCGAACAGCAGTGATCCTCGGTTCCACCGGCTCGATCGGGACCCAGGCCATCGACATCGTCCAGCGCAACCCCCGACGCTTCCGCGTGGTGGGCCTGGCCGCGGGCGGCGGGCGCGTGGACCTGCTCGCCAAGCAGGCGGCCGAGCTCGACGTCCCGCTGGTCGCCGTCGCCGACCCCGACCGCGCGGGCGAACTCGCGCGCGCCCTCGCCGGGCACGGCAGCCGCGCTACCGTCCTGGCCGGGCCGGAGGGGGTCGCGGAGCTGGCCGGGAGCGAGTGCGACGTCGTCCTCAACGGCATCACCGGCGCCCTGGGCCTGGAGTCCACCCTCGCCGCGCTGCGCGCCGGGCGTACCCTGGCGCTGGCCAACAAGGAGTCCCTCATCATCGGCGGGCCGCTCGTGCGCGAACTCGCCCGGCCCGGCCAGATCATCCCGGTCGACTCCGAGCACTTCGCCATCGCCCAGTGCTTCCCCCACCTGCCCGAGGACGAACTCGCCAGCCTCGCGCAGGGCCACGTCCACGCCCGCCGCGACGAGGTGCGCCGCCTGGTCGTCACCGCCAGCGGCGGCCCCTTCCGCGGCCGGGGCCGCCGCGAACTGGCCTCGGTCACCCCCGCCGACGCCCTCGACCACCCCACGTGGAGCATGGGCCCGGTCATCACCGTCAACTCCGCCACCCTCGTCAACAAGGGGCTGGAGGTCATCGAGGCCAACCTGCTGTTCGACGTGCCCTTCGACCGGATCGAGGTGGTCGTCCACCCCCAGTCGGTCGTCCACTCCATGGTCGAGTACGTGGACGGCTCCACGATCGCCAAGGCCAGCCCGCCCAGCATGATGATCCCCATCGCCTACGGGCTCGGCGCGCCCGACCGCGTGCCCGACGCCGCGCCCGGCATGGACTGGACCCGCGCCCACACCTGGACCTTCGAGCCGCTGGACCACGAGGCCTTCCCCGCCGTCCGCCTGGCGTGCGAGGTCGGCGCCGCGGGCGGGACCGCGCCCGCGGTCTACAACGCGGCCAACGAGGAGGCGGTCGACGCCTTTCTCGGGGGAAACCTCGCGTTCCCGGCCATCATGGACACCGTCTCCCGGGTAGTCTCGGAGCACCAGCGAACAGAACGTGCCGGGGGAGCGTCCTCCCACAGAGGACACCTGAGCCTGGACGACGTGTACGCCGCTGACACCTGGGCCCGCACGCGTGCGCGCGAGCTGCTCGCGCGCCAGGCCTGACACCGCCCTGAGGAGAGATGCATGGTCGCCCTGTTGACCGTGGTCGGGATCGTCCTGTTCGTCTTCGGCCTGCTGTTCTCGATCGCCTGGCACGAGCTGGGACACATGGCCACGGCCAAGATGTTCGGGATCAAGTGCACCGAGTTCATGGTGGGCTTCGGCAAGACCCTGTGGTCCGTCCGCAGGGGCGAGACCGAGTACGGCGTCAAGGCGGTCCCGCTGGGCGGGTTCGTGCGCATGGTCGGCATGCTCCCGCCCTCGCGCCAGAGGGCCGACGACAGCTCCCGCAAGCTCTCGCGCTGGCGGGCCATGGCCGAGGACGCCCGCGAGGCGTCCTACGTCGAGCTGTCCCCCGAGGACCAGGACCGGCAGTTCTACCAGCGGGCCCCCTGGAAGCGCCTCATCGTGATGTTCGCCGGTCCGGGCATGAACGTCGTCCTGGCCGCGATCCTGCTCGCCGTGCTGTTCATGGGCATCGGGGTGCCGCAGAGCACCACCCAGATCGCCACGGTCAGCGAGTGCGTGGTCCCCGCGGGCAGCTCCGCCACCGACTGCGAGGACGCCCCGCCCACGCCCGCCGCCGAGGCCGGGATGCTGCCCGGCGACGTCATCGTCTCCGTCGGCGGCGAGTCCACCCCGGACTGGAGCACCGCCAACCGGCAGATCCGCGAGGCCATGGGCGACACGGAGATCGTGGTCGAGCGCGACGGCGAGCGGCTGCCGCTGAACGTCGACATCGTCGAGAACGAGCTCCCGGCCCGCGACGCCGAGGGCGAGTTCGTCTACGAGACCGACGCCGACGGCGAGCCCCTCTACGACGAGCAGGGTTACCGCGTCTACCAGACCGAGGTCGTGGGCTTCCTCGGCATCGTCTTCGCCACCGAGCGCGCCCCGCTCACCCTCGCCGAGTCCGCCGCCGAGATGGGCGGCATGATGGTCGGGGTCGGCGAGGCCCTCATCTCCCTGCCCGGCAAGGTGCCCGACGTGTTCGCCGCCGCGTTCCTCGGCGAGCAGCGCACCCAGGACTCCCCGGTGGGCATCGTCGGCATCTCCCGCATCGGCGGCGAGATCATGGCCCAGGGCCTGCCCGTGGCCGACACGGCCGCGATCATGATCCAGATCCTGGCCGGGGTGAACCTCTTCCTGTTCGCCTTCAACCTGGTGCCCATCCTGCCGCTGGACGGCGGTCACATGGCCGGTGCCATCTGGGAGTGGATCAAGCGCGGCTGGGCCAGGCTCTTCCGCAGACCCGAGCCCGCCCCGGTGGACGTGGCGATGCTGACACCGGTGGCCTACGTGGTCGTGGCCTGCTTCCTGGTGTTCAGCGTGGTCCTGCTCGTGGCCGACCTGTTCAACCCGGTCAGGCTCTTCGGCTGACCCCCGGTCCCGGCGGCCCTCCGGCCGCCGGGACGGGGTTCCGCCCGCCCGGTCGGTCCGGCGCGCCGGACCGACCGGGCGGGATCCTTCCCGTCCACCGCCGCGGTGAACGCCCGACGGGCGGCGGACACCCCCGCGGCGCCGGGCGTTCACCCCGGTATCCCCGGTCCGCGTCCCGTGCCGGGCACGCCCCCGGGTACGGGTAACCTGGGGGCGCGATCCGGGAACGACGGCGTGGCCAAGGCCGCCGGACACGGTGATCCCCGGACGCGGACCCGCGCGCTGCGCCGGACACCCAATTCCCGAAACGGACGAATCAAGTGCCGCCCCCTCCTCGGCGGCAGACGAGGTGAATCAAGCGTGACCGTCGATCTCGGTATTCCCGCCGCACCGCCGCGCCCGCTCGCGACCCGGCGCAAGACGCGGCAGATCATGGTCGGGAACGTTCCCGTCGGTGGGGACGCCCCGGTGTCCGTGCAGTCGATGACGACCACCCGTACCTCCGACATCAACGCGACCCTCCAGCAGATCGCGGAGCTGACCGCCGCGGGCTGCCAGATCGTCCGCGTGGCCGTGCCGACCAACGACGACGCCGACGCCCTGGCGATCATCGCCAAGAAGTCGCAGATCCCGGTGATCGCCGACATCCACTTCCAGCCCAAGTACGTGTTCCAGGCGATCGACGCCGGCTGCGCGGCCGTGCGCGTCAACCCGGGCAACATCAAGAAGTTCGACGACAAGGTCGCCGAGATCGCCAAGGCTGCCGGTGAGGCCGGGACGCCTATCCGCATCGGCGTCAACGCCGGTTCGCTGGACAAGCGGCTGCTCCAGAAGTACGGCAAGGCCACGCCGGAGGCCCTGGTCGAGTCGGCGCTGTGGGAGTGCTCGCTGTTCGAGGAGCACGGCTTCCGCGACATCAAGATCTCGGTCAAGCACAACGACCCCGTGGTCATGGTCAACGCCTACCGTCAGCTCTCCGAGGCCTGCGACTACCCGCTGCACCTGGGCGTGACCGAGGCCGGTCCCGCCTTCCAGGGCACCATCAAGTCCGCGGTGGCCTTCGGCGCGCTGCTCTCGGAGGGCATCGGCGACACCATCCGCGTGTCCCTGTCCGCGCCCCCCGCCGAGGAGGTCAAGGTCGGCAACCAGATCCTGGAGTCGCTCGGGCTGCGCGAGCGCGGCCTGGAGATCGTCTCCTGCCCGAGTTGCGGCCGGGCCCAGGTGGACGTGTACACGCTCGCCGAGGAGGTCACCGCGGGTCTGGAGGGCATGGAGGTTCCGCTGCGCGTGGCCGTCATGGGCTGCGTCGTCAACGGCCCCGGCGAGGCCCGCGACGCCGACTTGGGCGTGGCCTCCGGCAACGGCAAGGGCCAGATCTTCGTCAAGGGCGAGGTCATCAAGACCGTGCCCGAGTCCAAGATCGTGGAGACCCTCATCGAGGAGGCCATGCGCATCGCCGAGGAGATGGGCGAGTCCGACGCCGAGCCGGGCGCGCCCACGGTCTCAGTGGCGGGCTGAGCCCACCGCCGCCTCCGACGGCCGCGCCGACCCCTTCGAGGGCTGGCGCGGCCGTTCGCGTGCGCGGTGCAGTTGACCAGGACCTGCTTCCGGTCCGCCCGGCCCCGCGGCGCCGGAGCAGCGGACCCGGACCTGCGGCCCGCCCTCCTGCCGCGGCCGCACGCGGCCCCGCGCCAAGCCCGGGGCTTGGCCGCGCGCTCCTGACCAGCCTGTTCTCTGTCCGACGCGGCAGTGGTCACCCAGGGTGATTTTGTATGGCGTCGATCACAGGAACCTGCGTTTCCTTGTGCGGCCACGCACGATCCCGCCGCTTCGAGCGGACAGACGCAACGGATGTGGGTCATGTTACGTGGATAACGCGGCTACCGTTGCTGAGGGCTTCGGGCCGCCCGGACGCGCGGCGGCCGACCCCCCGCCCCCACCGCACATCCTCCGGGGGAGCGGTGTGCCCACGTACATGAACGAGGAGTGAACACGTGGTGGACCAGAAGAGCCCGGCGGACACCCGCGGGTCCGCAGGCCCGGGCGGTGCGCCCGCGCTGAGGCAGCGCCTCACCAGGCGCAAGCCGATCGAGAGGCTCGTCGCCGAGACCCAGGACTCCGAGGGCAGCGGCCTCCAGCGGCACATGGGCTTCTGGCAGCTCTCCATGATCGGCATCGGCGCCACTCTGGGCACGGGCATCTTCGTCGTGCTGGGCGAGGCCGTCCCCGTCGCCGGCCCGGCCGTCATCCTCTCGTTCGTGCTCGCCGGGATCACCGCGCTGTTCTCCGCGCTCGCCTACGCCGAGATGGCCGGAATGATCCCCGCTTCCGGCTCCGCCTACTCCTACAGCTACGCCACCATCGGCGAGTTCATGGCCTGGGTCTGCGGTTGGTGCCTCATGCTCACCTACGGTGTGTCGGTCGCGGCGGTCGGTGTCGGCTGGGGCGAGTACATCAACGAACTCCTCCAGCTCACCACCGGCCTGTCCCTGCCGGGCGCTGTTCTCGCCGGCCCGCTGGAGGGCGGCGTGATCAACCTGCCCGCCGCCGTCGTGGTCCTGCTGTCCATGTTCGCCCTGCTCGCCGGGGTCCGCGAGAGCAGCCGCGTCAACGCGGTCATGGTCGCCGTCAAGGTCGCCATCCTGGTGATGTTCGTGGCCATCGCGATCACCGCCGTCCAGGACGGCAACTTCGCCCCGTTCATGCCGATGGGCATGGCCGGTGTCAGCGCCGCGGGCGCCACCCTGTTCTTCTCCTACATCGGCTTCGACTCGGTCTCCACCGCGAGCGAGGAGGCCAAGAACCCGCAGCGCGACCTGCCCCGGGCGATCATGTTCGCGATGATCCTGGTCACCGCGCTGTACTGCCTGGTCGCCTTCGCGGCGGTCGGCGCGCTCGACTGGACCGGCTTCGTCGACGGCGAGACCTCCCTGGCGGGCATCCTGACCTCTGTCACCGGCACCCCCGTGTGGGCGGTCATCTTCGCCGCCGGCGCGGTCCTGGCCCTGGCCAGCGTGGTCCTGGTCGTGCTCTACAGCCAGACCCGCATCCTCTACGCGATGTCGCGAGACGGGCTCATCCCCAAGGCCTTCTCCACCCTCGACGCCAAGGGCACCCCGCGCACGAACACCATCATCACCTCCGTGCTCATCGCGCTGCTCGCCGCACTGGTCCCGCTCGGGCCGCTCGCCGACGCCACCGCCATCGGCACCCTCTTCGCCTTCGCCCTGGTCAACGTGGCCGTCCTGGTGCTGCGCCGCAGCAGGCCCGACCTGCCGCGCGCCTTCCGCGTGCCGGGGGCGCCGGTCACGCCGGTCCTGGGTGTGCTGGCCTGCGCCTACCTCATGTTCAGCATGTCGACGAGCGTGTGGGTGGCCTTCCTGGTCTGGCTCGCCGTCGGCGTGGCGGTCTACTTCGCCTACAGCATGCGCCGCTCCGCACTGGAGACCGGCTCCGAGACCAGCGGGGTCCGCTCCTAACCGGACCGTTCGGGAGCCGCGCGTGAGGGGGCCGGGGAGATCCCCCCGGCCCCCTCGTGTGTCCCCGGAAAGGGTCCGGCGCACCACATGCCGCACCAAAGCGCCCTCAGGCGCAAGGAACAGCGGCACCTCGCGGAAAAGACGCGGGAATCCTCCGGATCGGCGCACTGTTTCGGCGCGTTCGCCCACCTAGAGTGGACGCGGCCCCGAGACGACGGAGAAAAGCGAGGTGAGAGGCAGTGACACGCGGACCCCTGCGCGTGGCCCTCGACCAGGGCACCGGACCCGGGGCGGACCCCGCCGCCGCCCTCGACCGGCTCGCCGACCGCGCCAGAGCCGCCGCCGACGCCGGAGCCCGCCTGCTCGTGGGACCCGAGATGTCCCTGACCGGCTACAACCTGGACCCGGACGTCCTGGTCCGGCTCGCCGAACCCCGCGACGGCCCACTCAGCGACGCCGTCGCCGCCATCGCCGCCGACACCGGCGTCGCCATCGTGCACGGCTTCCCCGAGCAGGCCGACGGCGCCGTGTACAACGCCGTCCAGTTCGTGGACTCCGACGGCGCCCGCAGGACCTACCGCAAGACCCACCTGTTCGGCGACCTGGACCGCGGGGCGTTCTCCCCGGGCGCGGAGCCGGTGGTCCAGGCCGACCTCGACGGGATCCGCGTCGGCCTGCTGGTCTGCTACGACGTCGAGTTCCCCGAGACCGTACGCGCCCACGCCCTCGCCGGCACCGAACTCCTCCTGGTCCCCACCGCGCTCATGCTGCCCTTCACGGAGGTGGCCGAGCGGATCGTGCCGGTACGCGCCCTGGAGAACCAGATCCACCTGGCGTACGTGAACCGCTGCGACGCCGAGGGCGACCTGCGCTACGCGGGGCTGAGCACCCTGCTCGCGCCCGACGGCTCCGAGACGCTGCGGGCCGGTCCCGGCGAGGAGTTGCTGGTCGGCGACGTCGACCCGGACGCCTCCGCCCGCGCCCGCAGAGAGCAGTCCTACCTGGACGACCGCCGTCCTGCCCTGTACCGGACGCTCACCGCCTGAGGCGGGCGGCGCCGCGCCGCCCGCCCTCCACACGCCCGTGCCGGGGCGGGCCCGTCCGCGCCGCCCGAGCCGTCGATCCGCCATGAAGACCCGTGCCGCCGCGCACGGACGACCACCGGCCTCCCCGCCGGACCGCACCCACGAAGGAGGGGTTGGAGAATGACGTCTGCAGTGCCCACGGCCGCCGGTGCCGCGCCCGCGCAGGACACGCCGCTGAACATGTGCGGGCCGGACTTCCCGTTCGCCTACGACGCCTACCTGGACCACCCGGCCGGGCTCGGGCAGGTCCCGGCGGAGCGCCACGGCACAGAGGTCGCCGTCATCGGCGGCGGGCTGTCGGGGATCGTCACCGCCTACGAGCTGATGAAGATGGGGCTCAGGCCGGTCGTGTACGAAGCCGACCGCATCGGCGGGCGGCTGCGCACCGAGAAGCTCGCGGGCTGCCCCGACGACGTGGTCGCCGAGATGGGCGCCATGCGCTTCCCGCCCTCCTCCACCGCCTTCTGGCACTATGTGGACCGCGCGGGCCTGGAGACGACGCCGTTCCCCAACCCGCTCTCCCCGGCCACCCCCAGCACCGTGGTCGACCTCAAGGGGCGGTCCCACTACGCCACCTCCCTCGACGACCTGCCCGAGGTCTACCGCGAGGTGGCCCGCGCCTGGGACGCGGCCCTGGACAGCGTCCAGCACACCCGCATGCAGAAGGCCATCCGCGAACGCGATGTGGCCACCCAGAAGGAGATCTGGAACGAGCTGGTCGCCCGGCTCGACAACCAGACCTTCTACGGCTTCCTGTGCGACTCCCCGGCCTTCGCCTCCTTCCGCCACCGCGAGATCTTCGGCCAGGTGGGCTTCGGGACCGGCGGCTGGGACACCGACTTCCCCAACTCCATCCTGGAGATCCTGCGCGTCACCTACACCGGTGCCGACGACGACCACATGGGCATCGTGGGCGGTGTGGAGCAGTTGCCGCTGCGCCTGTGGGAGGACGCCCCGGACAAGCTCGTGCACTGGGCGCGGGGCACCACCCTGGCCTCGCTGCACGAGGGCGGCCCGCGTCCGGCCGTCACCGCCCTGCGCCGCACCGCGGCCAAGGGCTCCCCGGCTGGCAACATCACGGTCACCGACGCCTCGGGCTCCACCCGCACCTACCCGGCGGCCGTGTTCACCGCGCAGAGCTGGATGATGCTGTCCAAGATCGACTGCGACGAGGACCTGCTGCCCATCGACCACTGGACGGCGATCGAGCGCACCCACTACATGGAGTCCTCGAAGCTGTTCGTGCCGGTGGACCGCGCGTTCTGGCGGGACGAGGACCCCGAGACCGGCCGCGACGTCATGAGCATGACGCTCACCGACCGCATGACCCGGGGCACCTACCTGCTGGAGGGGTCCGACCCGGACGGCCCGGCAGCAGTCTGCATGTCCTACACCTGGTGCGACGACTCGCTCAAGTGGTTGCCGCTGTCGGCCAACGAGCGCCTGGAGGTCATGCTCTCGTCGCTGTCCAAGATCTACCCGGGCGTGGACATCCGCTCCCACATCACCGGGGATCCGGTGACGGTGTCGTGGGAGGACGAGCCCTACTTCATGGGCGCGTTCAAGGCCAACCTGCCGGGCCACTACCGCTACCAGCGCCGCCTGTTCACGCACTTCCGCCAGGACGCCCTGGAGGAGCGCCACCGCGGCCTGTTCCTGGCCGGGGACGACGTGTCCTGGACGGCGGGCTGGGCCGAGGGCGCCGTGCAGACCGCGCTCAACGCGGTGTGGGGCGTGGTCCACCACTTCGGCGGCGGGACCGACCCCTCCAACCCGGGCCCCGGCGACCTGTTCGACGAGCTCGCGCCGCTCGCCCTCCCCGAGGACTGAGGGCGCACCTCTTCGGGGCTCCGCTTCGCCCGCCCCCGCCCGCCGGGGGAAGGCGCCTCAGGGCAGGTCGGCCGTCCCGGCGAGGATGGGCTGGTCCACCAGGCGCGAGAGCACGAGCGTGCTCTTGGTCCGCACCACGAACGGCTCGGCGCCCAGCCGCTCGATGACCTCCTCCAAGTGGTGGGTGTCGCGGGCGCGGACCTGCACGATGGCGTCCGCCTCACCGGTCACCGTGCACGCGGAGGTGATCTCGGCGTAGCCCGCGAGCCCTGTCCGGATCTCGCCCGGCGACGTGCGGGCCCGGCAGTAGAGCTCGATGAAGGCCTCGGTGGTCCACCCGACGGCCTGGGGCTCGACCACCACGGTGAACCCGCGCACCGCGCCGGACTCCACCAGCCGGTCCACGCGGCGCTTGACCGCGGAGGGGCTCAGCCCGACCCGCTGGCCGATCTCGGCGAAGCTCATCCGCGCGTCCGCGCCGAGTATCGCGATGATCCGCTCATCGACACGATCCAGCCGCATTACGCTTCGTCCCCGTCTGTCCACGTCTGATTGAGGCAGGGCACATGTTACCGGGGTGTGTCCTCCTGGGATCCGTGTCGCATCCGCTAGTCACTATCCGAAGTGATAACAATTCAGAGAGTAATCATCTCTGTGAGGGAGTGGACGAGTGCGAGCACGAACCCGGGCCGGTGTCTCGGCCGTGGCGGTCCTGGCCTCCCTGGTCGCGGTGGCCCCAGCGCAGGCCGGCCAGACCACCCGAGTCGACCAGGGCGGCCTCGACTGGGCGCCCTGCGAGGACATCCAGCCCGTCGCGGACGAGAACCTGGAGTGCGCCACCCTCACCGTCCCCCTCGCCCGCACCGCCGACGGCGAGCCGCTCAGCGGCCGGGACGACACCGTCGAACTCGCGCTCTCGCGGGTCCCCGCCGGCGGCGAGGCCCGCCAGACCCTGCTGGTCAACCCCGGAGGACCTGGCAGCGCCGGACGCCGGTGGGCCTCCTACACCCACTGGCGAATGCCGGCCGAACTGCGCGAGACCTACGACGTCGTCTCCTTCGACCCGCGCGGGGTGGGCGCCTCCACCCCGTCCATCACCTGCGACCCCGACCACTTCACCCCCGTGCGACCCGACGCCGTGCCCGCCGACGCCGCCGCCGAGGAGGCGCTGCGCGCCGACGCCCGGGCCTACGCCGAGGCCTGCGCGGACAACAGCGGTCCCCTGCTCGGGCACACCCGCACCGTGGACACCGCCCACGACATGGACGCCGTCCGGGCCGCCCTGGGGCGGGAGCGGATCGACTACCTCGGCTACTCCTACGGCAGCTACCTGGGCACCGTCTACTCCGCGCTCTACCCCGACCGCGTCCGTTCCCTGGTCCTGGACAGCGTGGTCGACCCCGACAAGCCCTGGTACGAGAGCAACCTCGCCCAGAACCGAGCGCTGGACCGCGCGGCGAACGCCTTCTTCGCCTGGACCGCCCGCCACGACGACGTCTACGGACTCGGCACGACCGGGGAAGAGGTCGCCGAGGCCTACTACACGCTGCGCTCGGAACTGGCGGACGAGCCCGCCGAGGGCACCGTCGGCCCCACCGAGCTGGAGGGCACGGCCATGGTGGTCGCCTACAGCAGCGCCTACTGGGCCCCGCTCGCCGACGCGCTCTCGGCCCGGATCACCGGGTCCGACGGCGCACCCCTGCTCGCCCTGTACGAGGCCTACGGCGAGAACGCCGGATCCGACCGCGGCTACGGCGGCTACCTCGCCGTCCAGTGCACCGACTCCCCCTGGCCCCGGGACTGGTCCACGTGGAGCGCCGACGCCCGGGAGTCCCACGCCGAGGCCCCCTTCATGAGCTGGAACAACACCTGGTACAACGCTCCGTGCGCGTCCTGGAGCGCCGGATCCGGCGACTGGTTCCAGGTCGGCGAAGGCCCGGGGGAACACCCCGCCTACGAGGGAGACGTGCTCCTGGTCCACGCCACCGAGGACGGCGCGACCCCGGTCGAGGGCGCCTTCTCCCTGCGCGAGCGCCTGCCCGCCTCCGTCCTGGTGACCGAGGAGGGCGGCCACACCCACGGCGTCTCGCTCACCGGCAACGCCTGCGTGGACGAGATCGTCACCGCCTACCTCCGGGACGGGGAGCCGCCCGCGCGCGCCGAGGGCGAGGGGCCCGACGTCACCTGCGAAGGACGCCCCGAACCCCAGCCGCGTGCCGCCCAGAGCGCACCTGGGACGATGGTGGAGCGGCCCGCTCCGGTACCCGGTTACCGCGTCGGCGCGATAGTGGAGTCCGAGACGCGGGAGTAACCGGTCGAATAGTCTGGAACCGGCGCGAAAAGGCTTGGTTGGTCGTCCCCCGGCGCCCGGACGAGGGCACTGGGAAGATGGGGGAGATGCGATGCTGCGGACCTCGCCGGTACGGATCCTCGGCGAACGCGACCGGGAGGCCGTTCGCGCGCTCCTGGACACCGACCCCGTGGGCAACGTCTTCGTCACCTCCCGCCTGATGGCCACCGGCCTCTCCGGCGGTCCCGGCGGCGCCGAGGTGTGGGGGCACACGGAGAGGGGGCGCCTGACCGCCCTGTGCTACTCGGGGGCGAACCTCGTGCCCGTCAACGCCGGACCGGCAGCGATCCGCAGCTTCGCCGACCACGCCCGCTGGAGGGGCCGCCGCTGCTCCTCGATCGTCGGGCCCGTCGACGCGGTCAGCGACTTCTGGCAGCAGGTCACCCCGGCGTGGGGGCCCGCCCGCGTCATCCGGGCCAGCCAGCCCGTCCTGGAGATCAGCGGTCCGCCCTCGGTGCCCGCGGACCCCCTGGTGCGCCGGGTCCAGTCGTCCGAGCTCAACACCATCGTGCCCGCCTGCGTGGCCATGTTCACCGAGGAGGTCGGCGTCCCGCCGGACTCCGGCGACGGCGGCGCGCTCTACCGTGCCCGGGTGGCCGAACTCGTGCGCACCGGCCGGGCCTTCGCCCGCATCGAGGACGGGCGCGTGGTGTTCAAGGCCGAGATCGGCGCGGTCACCCGGCATGCCTGCCAGGTCCAGGGCGTGTGGGTGCACCCGGACCTGCGCGGCCAGGGGCACTCCACGGCTGGAATGGCCGCCGTGGTCGAGTACGCGCTCGCCGAGATCGCGCCCCGAGTCACCCTCTACGTCAACGACTTCAACACCCCGGCCCGAGCCGCCTACGGGAGAGTGGGCTTCCGCCAGGTCGGCGAGGTCATGTCGGTGCTGTTCTGAGCGCACCGCGACCTGCGCGGCCGACGGCGTTCTGACGGACCCGTGTCAGATCCGCCCCCGCGCCGAGGCCGGGGGAGCCGCGGCCGGTTAGCCTGGTCCCAGGTCCGTGGCGCCCCGCGCCCTCTGCCACCCCCGAGAGAGCGCCATGCAGCACAACCCGACCGGCCGCACACGCCTGGGCCTGGCCCTCCTCCTCGGCCTGCTCGCCGTCCTGGGCCCCCTCAACATCGACATGTACCTGCCGGCCTTCCCCGACATCGCCGCGGACCTGGGGGCAGACGCCTCCCACGTGCAGCTGAGCCTGACCACCTGCCTGGTCGGCCTCGCCGTGGGCCAGGTGGTGGTCGGCCCGGTCAGCGACGCCCGGGGGCGCCGCGGCCCGCTCCTCACCTGCCTGGTTCTGTTCGTCCTGGCGTCGCTGCTGTGCGCCCTGGCGCCGAACACCGCGGTGCTGGTGCTGGCCCGTTTCCTCCAGGGGTTCACAGCCTCGGCCGGGGTCGTGCTCTCGCGCGCGGTCGTGCGCGACGTGTTCGACGGCACCGAGCTGACCCGGTTCTTCGCCCTGCTGATGGTGGTCAACGCGGTCGCGCCCCTGATGGCGCCGATCGCGGGCGGCGCCATCCTGTGGCCGTCCTTCACGGGCTGGGAGGCCGTCTTCCTGGTCCTGGCGCTGCTGGGCGCGGTGATCGTCGTGATCGTGGCGCTGCGACTGGAGGAGACCCTGCCGGTGGAGCGGCGCATCCCCGGCACGGTGGGCGGCACCCTGCGGACGGTGGGGGAGCTGCTGCGGGACCGCGCCTTCCTCGGCTACGCGCTGGTGGTCGGCCTCGTGCACGGCGGCAGCTTCGCCTACGTCGCCGGGACGCCGTTCGTCTACCAGGACCTGTACGGGGTGTCGCCGCAGGTCTTCGGCGTGCTGTTCGGGATCAACGGTGCGGCCATCATCGCCGGGAGTTGGGCGGTGGGCCGTTTCAGCGCCCGCTTCGGTGAGCGCGTCCTCCTGGTGTGGGCGGTCTCCGCCGCGGTGGCGGCGACCGGGGTGTTGCTCGCGGCGACGCTGGCGGACGGCCCGCTGGTGGCCCTCGTGGCGCCGATCTTCGTCTACATGACGTGCATGGGAATGATCCTCACCAGCTCCTTCGCCCTGGCCATGCGCGGACAGGAGCGGCGGGCGGGCAGCGCCAGCGCCGTGCTGGGCGCGCTGCCCCCGTTGCTCGGCGCGGCGGTGGCGCCGCTGGTGGGGCTGGACGAGAGCACCGCCGTGCCGATGGGCGCCGTCCTGTTCACCACCGCCCTCCTGGGTCTGGGCGTCCTGCTGGCCCTGACCCCGCCGCGCGTGCGCGGACGCGTGGCCGACCCCGCCCCGTGACCCGCCCCGTGCGTTCGGACAGTGAGCGCCGCCGGTCCCATGAGGAAGCCGGGGTCCACCCGGGCGGTCGGCTCCTCCTCGGACGCCCCCGGCGCGGCGCCCAGGTTCTGGTTGATGCCGGCGTCCACGGCCACCACGGGAACGCGCTGGGCTGCCGGACGGCGGGTGAACGGCGCGGACAGGGCGGTCCCGCCGCTGCCGCCCCTGCCGGCGAACGCGATCTTCATGTGAGCACTTCGGAACGCGGGTGTGCGCCGGGCGCGCGGCGGCGGCCCGCCCGGGCCCGGATGTGGAGACGACTATCGTTCCTTTCGTTCGCGCTGTCAGTCGAACGGCCCCGTCGAGCCGCGTATTGCCAACGTGTTACACCTCACATGGGTGTCACTGGAGCCGGGACTGTTTCCTTTGTCCATATCGGGGATGACACGTGGCAGGGTTTTGTGGCCAATCCCCGACAGGGAGAACGCGGGTGTGCTGTTCTGGAGCCAGCACACCCTTGTCTAAGGTGAGTGCAGGCGGCGCAACCCGCGCGTCCGTCGCGGGTGATTGGAGTGACCGGATGGCTGAGGCGAGGCAACTCCGGGAATACGTGCCCGCGGAGGCGCCGGAGGGCACGGCTCCGACCGCACCGACCATCGAGACGGGCGAACTCACCGGAGGGGTCACCGACCACACGGTGTGGAGCTGCGCCGGGAACCTGACCGCGGTGCGCTCCATCCGCTCCCGGGTGCGCGAGTTCCTCACCCGCATGGGCCACTTCGAGGGCTCCCTGGACGACGCCGAGCTGGCCGTCAGCGAGCTGGCCACCAACGCCCTGCTCCACTCGCGCTCCGGGCAGAGCGGCGGCGTCATGACGCTGTTCATCCGCTCCGACGACGGGCGCCTGCGCGTCGCGATCGCCGATCAGGGCGCGCGCGACGGCGAGAGCGAGCACACGCGCGAGGACGGCGACGACTTCGGCCGCGGCAAGCTCATCGTGGACAGCTGCGCCAGCCGCAGCGGCGAGTACTGGAGCGACGCCACGCACGTGGCCTGGTTCGAGATCGACGACCACACGGGGGAGGCCGCCGAGCGCGGGCGTCCGGAGGCGGAACTGGCGGTCGACGACTGAGGCCGTGAAGCGGAAGGGGTCGCGCACCGCCCCCGTCCGCCGTCACCGCGCAGCACGGCCCCCGCCGCGCCAGCCGACCCGCGTCCCCCGGGACACGCCCCGGGTCAGTACGCCCCGCCGGACGGCGGGTAGCCGATCCGCTCCGGCTCGGGCGCGCAGCGCACCGTCACCTGGCGCCCCTCCGGCGGCGGGCAGTCCGCCCCCGTCAGCACGCAGGCCCCGGTCCACAGCGCCAGCGCCACCAGGGTCACCCGCGTGGCCTCGTCGCCGCGCTCGTCCACCGCCACCACGTCGTCGGCGGTCAGCTCCAGCAGGTCCCGCAGCTCCGAGAAGCGCCCCATGAGGTCGTTGTGCGGGTGCAGCGTGGTCAGGAGCCCCCCGCTGGTGTCCTCGTAACCCAGGATGCCGTTGTCGAACAGACCGCGCGCAGGGCTGTACCCGTTGCCGTCGGGGCTGGGCTGCAGCAGCTCCTCGAAGGGCGTGGTCCCCAGAGCCTGCCCGAACGCGATCACCTGCCGCACCCGCGAGCGCTCCGCCAGCTCCAGCGCCGTCTGCGCCATGTCCGCGCTGACCAGCAGCAGGCGGGTGTCGGTCTCGGTGAGCACCGCGCACTGGGTGTCCAGGTCGGAGGCGGTCGACAGGGGCAGCGCGCGCCCGCCCACGGCCATCACGGTGTAGGTGGCCAGGAACCGGTCCGGGGAGACCGGCGCGAGCACCCCCACCACGTCACCGAAGCACATGCCCCGGCGGCTGAGCCCCGCCGCGGCCTGCTCCACCTTGGCGGCGAACGACAGGGCGTCCACGCGGTGCCCGACCCCGCGGATCGATCCCCCCCGCGCGGGCCGCAACCGGAGCCGTTCGCACAGGCCCCCGGTCAAGGATCCGATCGGGTCGTCCCGGCGCGGCAGGTGGCGCCCCGGTCGTCCGGTTCCTGAAGACAGCCCTACCCCCATACGTACCCCCAGTTCGCCCATCAGGCGGCGGTACCGCCGCCCGGGCTCGTCACGCCCCCTCCACGTGGCGAACCCGGCGGCGACGCGCCGGTCGGCGGACGCGGCGTCCCTCCCCAGGACGCAACCCGTGCCGACGCGGCCTCCCACCGGCCCCGGAGACCTCCCCGGGGCTGACGTCCGCCGGAAACCAGTGTCGCACCGGTGTTCGACGGCCGTTTCCGGGACTCCGGCGACCGTGCCACCGCAGTGCCACGAACGTGGTGTCCCATGGCTTGAAGCCTAGCGCGTTCACGGCCAGATGCACATGCATATTGCTATGCACCTGCATATGTAGATTCATCGCGGAAGGCGGCTCTCCCGGTGGAGAGCCGGGCTTAACAGGGCAGATCGGGCAGCTTGCTAGTCCGAGGTCCGGTGACGGCGTACCCACGACGTGATCTGCGTACGCGAGTGGAAGCCCATCTTGCGGTTGATGTTGGCCACGTGCCGCGCCGCCGTGGACGGGGTGATGAACAGTTCCCGGGCGATCTCCGGGTTGCTCCTGCCCCGGCTCACCAGGACGGCCACCTCCAGTTCACGCGGGGTGAGCCGCTCCTCGGGGGCCACCGACTCCGGGTCCGGGACGGGCCCTCCCCGCTCCCGGCGCCCGCGCACGGGACGGCTGGGCGGCGCGGAACGGCGCGAGGGCGGGCGCCGCGCCTCCTCCGCCAACTGCTCCCCCTCGCGGACCGCGTTCGACAGGGCCAGCGTCCGGCCCTGCTCCCACCAGCCCACAAGCTGGCGGCGTCGCCGCCGGACCTTCTCCACGTCGGTGAACGGCCACGGCGCCTCGTGCGTGGACAGCCCAAGCCCCTCGCGCACGCTCATCGCCGCCCCCGCCAGGCGGCAGGCGCCCTCGCGCAGCCCCGTCCCGAAGGACACCCGGGCGATCGCGGTCAGGGCGCGCGCCGCGTCCGCTCGCTGGCCCGTCGAGTGGCTCAGCAACAGCCCCTCGCTCAGGTAGTCGTAGGCCTGTCCCGTGGACCCCTGGGCGTGCGCCACCCGGCCGATCCCGGCCAAGCAGCGCGCCTCCTCGGCCGCCGCCCCGATCAGCCGCTGGGTGTCCAGCGCCTCCCGGTAGCAGCGGTCCGCCGTCAACAGGTCGCCGCTCGCCTCCGCCGCGCACGCCTGGCCCATGAGGGTGACCCCCACGCCCCACCGGTGGTCGATCCCGCGCAGCAGCGTCAGCGCGGCGTTGTAGTGGTGGTCGGCCGTGGGGTGGTCGCCCTGCTGAGCGACCAGGGCCGCCCGGGTGCCCAGGGCGATCGCCTCGCCCCACAGGTCACCCGACTCGCGGCACAGCCGCAGCGCCTCCTCCACCCGCACCGCGGCCTGGTCCGACACGCGCTCGCGCACCTCGACCAGGGCGAGCAGGTTGAGCGCGACGCGGACGAACACGTCGTCCCCGGCCTCCCGGCACAGTCGCAGGCCCTCCTCGCCCAGCGAGACCGCCAGCCCGTGGTCGCGCCGCACCCGCGCCAGCTGGGCCCGGCCCACCAGCGCCCGCGCGCGCGAGGGAGCCTTGGCCGCGTCCTCCAACTCCAGCAGGCGGTCCATCCAGTGCGCCCCCTCGGAGTAGCTCTGGTGGCTCACCCAGTGCGCGGTCAGGCTCACGCACAGCCGCAGGCCCGGTTCGGCGGCGCCGTGCTCCAGCGCCCAGCGCAGCAGGGAGCGCAGTGTGTCGTACTCGGCGATCACGCGCTGGCGCCCGGAGTCGCGCTCGCTCCAGGGCATGACCCGGCTCGACTCCAGCTTCCGGCCCAGGTCCTCGGCCAGGCGCAGCATCCGGTCCAGGAGCCTCTCCTGGAACAGTTCCGCCTCGCCCGCCGCGACCAGCCGGGAGTGCGCGAACCGCTGCACGGCCTCGGGCAGCCGGTAGCGCACCCGGCCCTCGAACTCGCCGGTCACGGTGATCAGGGAGCGGTTCAGCAGGGACGTCACGAGGTCGAGTACGGCCGGTTCGGGCAGCGCCTCGTCGGCGCACACCTGCTCGGCCAGCTCCAGGTTCCAGCCACGGAACACCGACAGGCGGCGCAGCAGCACCCGCTCGGCCTCGGGCAGCCCGCGGTACACGAAGTCCAGCACCACCGGCAGCATCTCGCTGCGCGGGACCGCCTGCCCCGGGCCGGGCTGGACCTCAGGGGAGGACAGGTGTTCGCGCAGCCCGTCGACCAGCGCGGCGGGCCCCACTCCCGGCGCACTCGCGCCCAGCGCCTCGATCGCGAGCGGGATGCCGCCCGCCAGGTCGCACAGCTCCGTCACGGTCTCCATCTCCTCGCGCGAGAGCGAGAAGCGCGGGTCACGTGCGCGGGCGCGGTCCATGAACAGCCGCACCGCCTCCGCGCCGGCGGGGTCTGGCTGTGGCCCCTTGCGCGCGGGCAGCGGCAGCGCCATCGGCGTCATCCGCCACACTGTGCCGCCCGACAAGCGGACGGGGGTCTCACTGGTGAGCAGGATCGACACGGACGGGCACGAGGCCAGCAGGGCCTCGCCGACCTCGGCCACCTCCTCGACGGCGTGCTCGCACGCGTCCAGCACCAGCAGCAGGTGGCGTTCGCGCAGTGCCTCGGTCACCGTGACCGACAGCGGCTGCCCCGGCTCCTCCACCACGCCCACGGCGGCGGCCACCCGCGCGTACACCTCCAGGGTCGTGCGCGCGTCCGCCATGCCGACCATCCACACGCCGTCGGGGAACCACGCGGTGGACTGCTCGGCCACGCGTATCGCCAAACGCGTCTTGCCCAGCCCGTCGGTTCCGCTCAGCGTGACGGAGCGGCTGGAGCCGAGCAGACGGAGCAGGTCGCTCAGGTCCCGCTCACGGCCCACGAATCCGGTGCCCGGACGGGGGAGGTTGTGCCGCGCGGGCGCGGTCAAAGGTGCCATGGCCTTCACATGTAGGGGCTGTCGGGGGAGGTTCTCACCAGGGTTGGGGGGAAGGTCGGCAAGGGCGGACGTCGTCGGTGTGGGCTCTGGTACCCGGAGTTCCTGTCTTAGCGGGTGCACGCGCACTGTGCAAGTGCGTGCCCTCGACCGGGGCCGTGTCAGCCACCGTCACCCGGGACGGCCCAGCCGGTCAACTGCGTCCTCGAGGAAATCGAGAGTTTTCTGAAGATGTTCGCGATGTGGCGGGCCGCCGTCGCGTGGCTGATGGTCAGCCGCTCGGCGATCTCGCGGTTGGACAGGCCCTGTTCGGCCAGTTCGGCCACCTCCCTCTCCCTGGGGGTCAGCGAATCCGGGCCCGAGGGCCCCGAGGTCTGGGGCCGGGGGAAGGCCAGCGCGCGGTCGAGCACCTGCTCCAGCGGCAGGGGGCGCCACGCGTTCCACGCCTCGGCGGTGCGCGTGGCGCCCACGCGCCTCTCCGCCGCCGACCGCAGCCGCAGGGTCTCGGCCGAAGGGCTGTCCAGCGCCGCCCTCAGGTCGGCGGCCACCCCCACCAGGGCGGCGGCCCGCTCGGCCTCCTCCTCGGCCAGGGCCAGTTCCGCCAGCGCCTCCAGGGCACGGGCCACCGCGAGCCTGCGGCCGGAGGTGAAGCTCACCCGCAGGCACGTCGCCAGGGGCTCCCGGGCGAGCAGCGTCTCGCCCTCGGCCAGGTACAGGCGGCCCAGTTCCCGGGCGCAGTGCGCGGTGGCCGGAGCGGCCTCCAGCTCGCCGAAGACCGACAGGGCGTCGGAGAACAGCTCCCGCGCCTGCGCGAAGTCGCCGCGCTCGGCGGCGATCGAGCCCAGTCCGTGCAGGGCGCGGGCCGAGCTCCAGCGGTCGCCGAGGTTGTCGGCCGCCGCGACGCTGTGCTCCAGGAGGGCCGTGGCCCGTTCGGCCTCGCCGCGGCGGCGGGCCAGCTGGGCCAGCACGTCCAGCGTGGCCGCCTCGGTGATGGGGTCGCTGTCCTGGGAGGCCCACACCCCGGCCCGCTCGGCGTGCTCCTGGCCCTCGTCCAGCGTCCCGGTGCGCAGGCACAGCGACGCCAGGGTGGCCAGCGCGGAGGCGGCGGCTCCCGCCTCGCGGCAGGCCCGCGCCGCCTCCAGGGCGCACAGGGCCAGGGTGGACACGCGCGGCGCCGCGTCCAGGTCCAGCCGCAGCTCGGCGTGCAGGGCCAGGGCGCGCGCCCGCAGGTGAGGGGACTGCGCGTCGGGGGCGGTGGCCAGCGCCCGCTCCAGGAGGCGGCTGCCCTCGGCGGCCAGGTCCCGCACGATCCAGTAGGGGCGCAGTGCCACGCACACCCGCAGTGCCTCGTCCGCGCGCCCGCGCGAGAGCGCCCAGTCCACCACGCGGGCGTGGTTCTCCCGGTGGTGGTCGAGGAGCCGCAGGTGCCTCAGACGCTCGCCCCACGGCATCGGCGCGCAGCAGCTCTTGGCCCACTCCTCCAGACGGGCGACGCAGAAGCGCAGGTAGCGTTCCCACCGGTCGTCCTCGCCGCCGCTGTCGGCCAGGTGCTCGGCGGCGTAGGCGCGCACCGTCTCGGTCAGCCGGTAGTGGGTGGTGCCGTCCACCTCGGCGTCCATCACCACCAGCGACTTGTCCAGCAGGGAGAAGTGCAGCGGCAGGATGTCGGCGGGGTCGACCCCCTCACCCGAGCAGACGTCCTCGGCGGCCTCCAGGTACCAGGTGGAGAACACCGACAACCGGTGCAGCAGGAGCCGCTCCGGCTCGGTGAGCAGGTCGTGGCTCCATTCCAGGACCGCGCGCAGCGTCCGCTGGCGCGGTGGCAGGTCCTCGGACCCGTCGCTGGTCAGCAGTTGGAACCGGTCGTCCAGGCGGCGCAGGATCTGCTGCACCGACAGCACCCTCACCCGTGCGGCGGCCAGCTCGATCGCCAGCGGCATGCCGTCCAGCATCCGGCAGATCTCCGCGATGTAACCGGAGTTCTCCCTGGTCATCTCGAACCCGGCGCGCGCGGCGTGCGCGCGGGTGACGAACAGGCGCACCGACTCGTAGCGCTGGGTGTCGCGCCGGGGGATGGGCGCGGGGTCGGCCGCGTAGGGGTCGGTGGGTGTGGGCCGCGCGGGCAGGGACAGCGGCGGCACCCGCCAGATGTTCTCCTCGGGAACGTGCAGGGGCTGGCGGCTGGTCACCAGGATGCGCACCCGGGGGCAGTCGCGCAGCACGGCCTGGCACAGCTGCGCCATCGGCCCGACGGCGTGCTCGCAGGTGTCCAGGAGCAGCAGCAGGTTGCGGGTGCGCAGCGAGGTGATGACGGCGTCCGTCATGGTGCGAGAGTCGTCCTGCACCGCCTGGAGGCTGCCCGCGACCGCGCGCAGCGCCTGGTCGTGGGTGGAGGCCTCGCTCAGATCGACGAAGCGCACGCCGTCGGGGAACCGGCGCATGACGCGCTCGGCCAGGTGCAGTGCCAGGCGCGTCTTGCCGATACCGCCGGTACCGGTCAGCGTTACCATCCGGGCGGTGCCCAGGAGGCGGCCCAGGTCGACGATGTCGCGCTCGCGTCCGACGAAGCTGATGAACTCGCCGGCGGACAGGGGCAGGTTGTGGCGGGGAGGAGACATGGCCTCGATTACTGGGCAGCGCTTCTTTGGGGCTCCGCTTCGCCCGCCCGTCATCCTCCACCACCCTCAACGGACGGCCTGCGGCCGCAGCCCTCCTGTGTTCAGGCGCCCCGAAGGCAGGAATCGGGTTGAAGCAAGCACAGCGGCACCTCCGGTGAGACGGCTCGTTCCTCGCAGTCTCACCTCCGGCACGTCCAGGACCCTGCGGACGCTTGAACGACAGCCCCCAGGGGCTGAGCAAGCATCCACCGCAGGCCCCGGGAGGCCGCGCCGCCGCTGCGGGGGCGGCGCGGGGAACGCCGTCCCCAGTGTCGCACCCCCCGCCCCCGGCTGTCCTCCGAATGGCCGGTTCCGGCATGAGCGGACAGAAACCGCCCACGCCGGACCGGAAGGTGCTATGGAGCGGTTACTCCGCGCTTTCCGGGCCCTTCGGAGTCCAGGCGGCGGGGTCGGCCGGACCCTGCTCCCCCGACACCATGTCCTTGACCTCGTGACCGCCGTCCTCGGCGAACGGCGGGAACCACACGAAGGGGATGCCCTTCTTGGCGGCGTACTGGATCTGCTTGCCGACCTTGGCGGTGGAGTGGAACACCTCGGTGTTGAACCCGCGCCCGCGCAGCAGCTCCCCGGTGCGCAGGGCCTCCCTGCGGCGCTCGGCGCCGGGCACCACGACCATCACGTCGGTGGGGCAGGCGCGCCCCTCCTCGATCCGGCCCTCGGCGACGAGTTTGGCGAAGATGCGGGTGAGGCCGATGGAGATGCCCACGCCCGGCAGCCGCCTGCGGATGAACTGCCCCGCCAGGTCGTCGTAGCGCCCGCCCGCGCAGATGCTCCCGTAGCCGGGGTCGTCGTCGAAGGAGGCCTCGTAGACCGTGCCCGTGTAGTAGTCCAGGCCGCGGGCGACGGACAGGTCGGCCACGACGCTGCCCTCGGGCAGGTCGGCCAGGTCCTGCAGCACGAAGGAGAGCTCCTCCAGCCCCTCGTCGAGCAGTTCGGAGGAGACCCCGAGCCCGCGGACCCGCTCGGCGACGCCTGGCCCGGTGCCGCGGACGCGGGCCAGCGCGAGGCAGGCGTCGGCCTGCTCGCCGGTCAGGCCGTCGGCCAGCAGGATCCGGCGCACGCCGTCGTCGCCGATCTTGTGCAGCTTGTCCACGGCGCGGATGACCGCGATGGGATCCTTGATGCCCAGGCCCTCGTAGAAGCCCTGGAGGACCTTGCGGTTGTTGACGTTGAGCGTCCAGGCGGGCAGGTCCAGCCCGCTGAGCACCCGGTGCACGATGCGCGGCAGCTCGGCGTCGAAGTGCAGCGGGACGGAGTCGACGTTGATGACGTCGATGTCGCACTGGGTGAACTCGCGGAAGCGCCCCTCCTGGGGGCGCTCGCCCCGCCACACGCGCTGCATCTGGTAGCGCTTGAAGGGGAAGGACAGCTCGTTGAAGTGCTGGGCGACGTACCGGGCGAAGGGCACGGTGAGGTCGAAGTGCAGCCCGAGCCTGGCGTCGGAGTCGTCCTTGGCGTCGGCCTGGAGGCGGTGCAGGGTGTAGACCTCCTGGGAGGTCTCGCCCTTGGCCGTCAGCACGTCGAGGTTCTCCACGGACGGCGTCTCCACCGACGCGAAGCCGAAGGACTCGAACCCGGCGCGGATATGGTCCAGCCAGCGCTGCTCCACGGCCCGGATCTGAGGGGACCACTCGGGGAAACCGCTGATGGGAGTGGGGCGGACGACGCGCTGATCGGACATGTGGGGTTCTCGGCTCACAGTTTCGTCTCGGCTTGCTGGCCCCGTCCGCGCCGCGCGTAAGCACGCGCGGGTTCGCTCGTCGGGCGGGGGAGGGCCGGTCCAGTCTACGGGGAACCCGGTCGGGAGGGCGGCGCGACGGACTGTCCGCCGCCGCGGCCGCTCGCCGCGGTTCGGCCACCACCGGCCCACGTGGACGGTTGTGGGCCGGTGGGGCGCTGGCGCGCCTGACCGGAGTCTCGACCGGACCGACGCCGAAGAGCGGGGCGTCGGCGGGTGGCCTGTGTCCGGAGCGCCGCCGGGGCTCCCGCGGATGGTCGCGTCCTCGTGCCAGGAGTCTTCTCCGCGACCGCTACTTGCCGGTGCGGGGGCCCTGCCTCCACCGTAGACTCCGGGGACCCCGCCGGACAGGGATCGGCGCGGCCGAAAGCGGCCGAAAATGACCGCTCACAATGTCGTAAAGTCGACCTTCCGGGGTAGAGGTGTGTGCTTACCTGTTCACGGTCGGTTTCGGGCGGAGGACGCACCGCCACGCGACCGCCACCACTACTCCCGCGACTCCTCCTCTGCCCGGGAGCCGCGGACCCCACGAGCCGACCGGTGTGGCGTGCCGCACCACTGGGCCGAAACGCCTTCCCCACCGGCCATCCGGTGTTAGGTTCCAGGAACGGTGCCTCCCGCGTCGGTACCGACCCCGATGGGTCGCGTACCCCGAGGACCGGACCGTGCGCGCCGTCCGTCCCGCTGGCCCGGCACTCCCGCTAGGACTAACTGTGATCGATCCCGTCAACAGCACGAACAACGCCCCCGCCCCAACCGCGTTGTCCACCAAGATCATCGTCGCCGGGGGGTTCGGGGTCGGCAAGACCACGTTCGTCGGCGCCGTCTCGGAGATCCCGCCCGTGCGCACCGAGGCCGCCGTCACCGCCGCCAGCGCGGGCGTGGACGACCTCTCCCACACCCCGGACAAGACGAGCACCACGGTCGCGATGGACTTCGGCCGCATCTCGCTGGACACCGACCTGACCCTCTTCCTGTTCGGGACCCCGGGCCAGCAGCGCTTCTGGTTCATGTGGGACGACCTGGTCCGGGGTGCGCTGGGCGCGGTGATCCTGGCCGACACCCGCCGCCTGGAGGACACCTTCCAGGCGCTGGACTACTTCGAGCGCCAGTACCGGCTGCCCTTCGTCGTCGCCGTCAACGAGTTCGACCCCGAGAGCCCCCACAGCGCCGACGAACTGCGCGACGCCCTGGACCTGACCCCGGACGTGCCCGTCGTGCACTGCGACGCCCGCGACCGCAACTCCGTGGTCCGGGTCCTGGTGACCCTGGTCAAGCACGCCATGGCGGTGGAGGCCCGCCAGCGCCACCAGCGCCAGTTCGCCTGAGCCGACGGGCGCCCCGTGGCGGACCGGGGGCGGTTTCCACTCAACCGTCCGCACATGTGGGCGCCCGGGGTTCTCTCAACGGTTGTGTCCGGCGTTACCCTGTGGTGGTGTTCGGACGAATGGCGGAAGGCGTTCGCCGCTTCCTGGGCAAGCCCGGTGCGGTGGATCTGCGGCCCTATACCAAGCTCCTGTCGGCGATCGAGGCCGAGGAGGATGGTCTGCGTGAGCTCAGTGACACCGAGCTGACGGAGAAGGCCATCGAACTCGGCAACGCCGAACTCCCCTACGAGCGCGACGACCTCGTGTCGCTGTGCGCGGTCGGCCGTGAGGCCGCCCGGCGCTCACTCGACGAGCGGCCCTTCGACGTGCAGCTCCTCGGTGTCATGGCCCTGCTGGACGGGCACGTCGCGGAGATGGCCACGGGCGAGGGCAAGACGCTGGCGGGCGCCCTCGCCGCCGCCGGGTTCGCCCTGCGCGGACGGCGCGTGCACCTGCTCAGCGTCAACGACTACCTGGCCCGGCGCGACGCCGAGTGGATGCGCCCCCTCTACGACATGCTCGGCGTCACCGTGGGCTGGATCACCGAGGACTCCACCCCCCAGGAGCGACGCGCCGCCTACTCCTGCGAGGTGACCTACGCGGCCGTCAGCGAACTGGGCTTCGACGTCCTGCGCGACCGCATGGTCACCGACGTCACCGACCGGGTCGTGCCGGCGCCGCACGTGGCGATCATCGACGAGGCGGACTCGGTGCTCGTCGACGAGGCCCGGGTCCCGCTGGTCCTGGCCGGGGCCGCGGAGAGCGTGGACGCCGATGTGGAGATGGCCGACGTCGTGCGCGGGCTCAAGCCGCGCCTGCACTACGAGATCGACGGCGAGGGGCGCAACGTCCAGCTCACCGACGCCGGGATCGACGCGGTGGAGAAGGCGCTGGACGGGGTCGACCTGTACTCCGAGGACGACACCTCCGTCCTGCCGCAGGTCAACCTGGCCCTGCACGCGCACGTGCTGCTCCAGCGCGACGTCCACTACGTGGTGCGCGACGGCGAGGTCCGCCTCATCAACGAGTCGCGCGGGCGCATCGCCCTCCTCCAGCGCTGGCCGGACGGCCTCCAGGCCGCGGTCGAGGCCAAGGAGAAGGTGGCGCTCAGCGAGACCGGCGAGGTGCTGGACTCCATCACCGTGCAGTCGCTCGTCCTGCGCTACCCCACGCGCGCCGGTATGACCGGGACCGCGATGGCCGTCGCCGAACAGCTCCGCGAGTTCTACGAGCTGGAGGTCGCGGTCATCCCCTCCAACAAGCCCAACGTCCGCGAGGACCACGGCTCGCGCCTGTACGCCACGCGCGAGGAGAAGGAGGACGCCCTCATCGCCAAGGTGGAGGAGGTCCACAAGTCCGGGCGGCCGATCCTCATCGGCACCCAGGACGTGGCCGAGTCCGAGCTGTTGGCCGGGCGCCTGCGCGAGACGGGGCTGGAGTGCGTGGTCCTCAACGCCAAGAACGACGCCGACGAGGCCGCCATCATCGCGGAGGCGGGCACCCACGGCGCCATCACCGTCTCCACCCAGATGGCCGGGCGCGGCACCGACATCCGCCTGGGCGGCAGTGACATGGCCGACCGCGAGCGGGTGGTGGAGACGGGCGGCCTGTACGTGATGGGCTTCGGCCGATACCCCAGCAGCCGTCTGGACGGGCAGCTGCGCGGCCGCGCCGGGCGCCAGGGCGACCCGGGCGACTCCATCTTCTTCGTCAGCATGGACGACGACCTGGTGGTCAACCACGCCCCCGAGACCACGGGTTACCAGACCGCCTCCGACGGTGAGATCACCGACCAGGGCTGGCTGGGCATGGTCGACCACGCGCAGCGCGTGTCCGAGGGCCAACTGCTGGAGGTGCACCGCAACACCTGGCGGTACAACCAGTTGATCGACGTGCAGCGCGACGTGGTCCTGGAGCACCGGGAGATGGTCCTGACCGGGGACCAGGGCGACCGGCAGATCAGGGCAGACCGCAGGAAGCGGCACGAGGAGCTCCTGGAGGAGCTCGCGGGTAAGGGAGCCGGGGCGGAGGAGGGCGCCGGAAGCGGCGCCGACGCCGACGAGGAGGCGAACGAGAAGGTCGCCCGTGCGGCCCGCCTCATCACGCTCTATCACCTGGACCGGGGCTGGACCGACCACAACGCCTTCCTGTCGGAGCTGCGCGAGGGCATCCACCTGCGCTTCCTGGGCCGCCGCGACCCGCTGGACGAGTTCAACCGCGACGCGGTGCCGGTTTTCAAGGGCTTCCTGGACGACGCGCGCGCCCGGGCGGCCGAGAGCTTCGAGGACCTGGAGGTCGTGGACGGCGAGCTGGACGTGAGCTCGGTGGGCGTGAAGCGCCCGTCGATGACGTGGACGTACATGGTGCACGACCACCCGTTCAGCTCCGCTTTCGAGACCCTGGTGGGCAGGCTCAAGGGAGGCCGGGGGAGCGGAAGCTGACCATTCCCCCGCGAACCGATGCGCGGGTCGGGACTAAAGTCCCGGCCCGCGCATTACTTTTGTCAGCTACTCTGCTCGAAACGCCCCACAAGCCCGAAAACGGCATCATCAATTGCCCCGTCCGGGTTAACATGGCTGCGTTTTCAACGGAACCCGAGACGGTTGGGACGAAATTCACCGTGGTCCACGAGGTCGGTGCGCAGGAGAAGATCAGTTATGGACGGAACGACCGATTCGCGGGCGGTCCGGTGGGCGGGGGCAGTTTCTGGGTGGATGAGGACGGCCACCCGGTCGCCAAGATCGGCGGACCGAAGGAGTGGCGGCCCACGCCCATGATCGACGTCCGGGTGGGCGACGTGTTCAGCGTCGGCGGACAGGCGTGGAGGGTGACCGACATTGTCGACGCGGATACTCCCTCCGCATATCTGCTGGCCACGCGAATAAGTTGACTCCAGGCCCCGGGCGAGCGCCCGGGGCCTTCGTTTTCCTTCGCCCGGCGCAGGCCGCAACCCCGTGCAACCTTTTACCGGAGGGGGATTGCCGGACACCCCGGTTTCGCCGCGGCCCGTCTTTTCGGGAGCCGGCCGACGAGGTTTTGCGGCTTGTGTGGCCTGTGGGACACCGGGGGTTGCACAGGCGAAGTGCCGGTGAAGAACGGGCATCGGCCCAGGTCAAGGAAGAGGGGGCGCGCCCGCCAGCGCGAATCGAGACGTTCCGGTTATCTGATGGAGGGTGTTCGCGTTACCGGTTCCTCGTTAACGTCTGTGGAGCAAGGCGCGCCCCGGCAGCGACCACAGGGAGGGTCCCCCCGCTCTCGGAGAGTCCACGGGCCGCTGCGCCCTGCCGCCCCGAGGCCGGTCCCAGGGGCTGTCCCCCGCCCCTGGGCCTGGCCGCCCCGCGCAGACGGGGAGGTCCTCTCCGTCTGCGCGTCGCGCGCGGTGCCCGGTTTTCCCGCTCCGGCGCGTGCGCGCGTCCTTCGCCGCACCTGCGCCGCGCCCTCCCGACGCCTGCCCGGCCTCTGCGCCGAGCGTCGAGTAGATCCTGTTCCATCCAATACTGAGGGCCCACACATCCCGGTTTCCATGGCGGAAACCGTGAACCCGGGGCTTGCGGTAGAACGCGTTTCAGTATTAGTCTCTGGGGGCCCGCCCCGGTGAGGGCGCCCGGCGGCTCGACCGCGGGGCGTCAGCGGACGGCAGGCGAGGACGGTCGTCCGTCGGAGTCGGATCGCGCCCCGACTCCGGCGGACGGCGTCCGCTCCCTGTCGGCCGCCCGCGCTCGGCCGCTAGGAGAGCAGGCGGCAGAGTTCTTCGAAGGTGGGGCACGGCCAGGCCAGGCGGCAACCCCGGCAGCGGTCCCCGTCCTCCTCGTCGGGGGCGTGCAGGTGCAGCAGGTCCACGCAGACTCCGGCCAGGGCGGACACCTCCTCGCGCGCGTTCGCGTAGAAGGCCACGTCGTTGATGCGGGCCAGGGCGCTGGACCGGCCCGAGGGCGGGATGCCGACCGTGTCCGGTTCCCAGGGGACCGCACGAGCCGAGCGCTCCCGGATGCCCAGGACGCACTGGAGCACTCTCGCGTGCTCGGAGGGGTGTCCCCTCCCCGGCGCTGGTCTGGTGAACGGCGACATCGCTGATCTCCCCCACCACGTGGATACGCGGCCTCACGTGGTAACACAGCGTATACCCAGTATTGCTCCTTGTCGCGACACGCGGAGGCGGGGCGGGGAGAGAAGGGGGC
>NZ_LEKI01000160.1:0-13208 GCF_001029525.1 Nocardiopsis sp. RV163
CCCGAAGGACGGGCGGGCCAGGACCGGCCCCGGAGCCCCGCCGCGCCGGAGGACCCCCCGGCGGCCCGGGGGCGGCCGGAGTCCCGGGAGGACAGGGCGGAGGCCCCTGCCCACCCCCTGGACGCGGCGGATCCGGCGGAGGCGGATAAGACGGCGGACTCCGGGGACGACGACAGGCGCCCCGGCGGCCGTCTGCTGCCGCCCATGCCGCCGGGCGTCTCGGACAGTTGGGCGTGGGCTCCGGGCTGGAAGTGGCCCGCGCCGCCCGGATCGTCCGACTGAGCGCGGCCCGCGGCCGGGGAGTGCTTCACCGGCCGCGGAGGGGCGAGGGCCAGGGGTGCGGGGCCCGGGGCCGCCGCGCCGGACCCCGTACCGTTGGCGCCGTATGACAGGTGTCATGCCGCGGCACCCGCGGCTCTCACACCGACCCGGTGACTCCTGCGTCTGGGGGCGGGCCTCCCCGGTCGGCCAAGCTTGGAGGTATGACGACGTTGAACAGCGACCGCCCCGGCGCCGACGCCCGGCCCGGAGCCGGAACGGGTTCCGCCTCCGAGTCCGAGTCCGCCCACGGGTCCGGGTCCGGGACCGCGCACGCCGACGGGGGCTCCCCGCGCGCGGGCGGCGCACCCCTGTCGGCGGAGGAGCGCAAGGCCGCCGAGAGGGAGGCGCAGAAGAAGGAGGCCCGGGCCGCCCTGCGCGCGCTCAAGCCCTGGGAGGGCAGGGCGACGCGGCAGGACAAGGCGCTGATGGCCGCCTTCGTCGGCGTCCCCCTCTTCTTCATGGCGCTGACGCCGCTCAAGCCCTTCCTGATCGCCCACCACCCGGTCCTGCTGGAGTTCGTCACCGGCAGCAACGCGGCGGTCGGAGCGGCCGCGGCGTTCGCGCGGATCGGGGAGATCCCCCTGTGGCTGGTCGTGGTCGCGGGCGTCGTCGGCAAGGTGAAGATCGACTGGCTGTTCTGGTGGGTCGGCAGGCGCTGGGGCCGCGGTTTCGTCAACCTCATCGCGCCGGGCGACAGAGCGCAGCGCTTCGCCGACCGGGCGCAGGACATGAGCCCGTGGATCATGCCGGTCGCGCTCGTCCTCAGCTACCTGCCGGGCATCCCCACCGTGTTCGTCCTCGTCATCGCGGGCTGGACCGGGATGCGCCTGGTGCCCTTCCTCCTCCTGGACGCCCTCGGGGCCCTGGTCCTCACCGCGTCCGTGGCCTCCGTCGGCTACGCGGCGGGCCAGACCGGGGTGGACATCGTCCTGCTGGTCGACAGGTACGCCCTCTGGTTCACCCTGGGCATCGTCGTCTTCATGGCCTTCCTCCCCGTGTTCAAGCAGAACCGCGCCCGGAAGCGGGCCGAGGCCGCCAAGCGGGCCGGGGCCGCCGAGGAGGCCGGGGCCGCCGAAGGGGCCGGGGCGGCGCGGGGCGACGAGGGGGCGCGGGGCCCCCGGGACTGACACCGCGGACCGGGATCTCCCGCGGCCGAGCGCGCGCGACCCCCTGTGAACAGGCGCTTCCACGGAAAGTACCGTGAAGGAAGCGACTGGTCACCCACGTGCCGGGGGCGCCCGACTAGGCTGGCGTTCGGCAATCCGACAACCCGGGCAAGCCGACTGCGCTGGGTGCGTCACAAACACACTCAAGGAGATCCCGTCATGGGACAGCGACACTTCGATCTGGTGGTTCTCGGCGCGGGCCCCGGCGGCTACGTGGCCGCCATCCGCGCCGCCCAGCTCGGTCTGAAGACCGCCGTCATCGAGGAGAAGTACTGGGGCGGGGTCTGCCTCAACGTGGGCTGCATCCCCTCCAAGGCGCTGCTGCGCAACGCCGAGCTCGCCCACCTGTTCCAGAACGAGGCCGACTTCTTCGGCATCAAGGTCGACGGCGAGGTCGAGTTCGACTTCGGCAAGGCGCACAGCCGCAGCCGCGAGGTGGCGGACGGCCGGGTCAAGGGCGTCCACTACCTGATGAAGAAGAACAAGATCACCGAGCTGAACGGACGGGGCTCCTTCACCGACGACCACACCGTCGAGGTCAGCGGCGAGGACGGTTCCACCGAGACCGTCACCTTCGACCACGCGGTGATCGCGGCGGGATCCTCCACCAAGCTGCTGCCCGGCACCGAGCTGTCCGAGCGGGTCGTCACCTACGAGGAGCAGATCCTCACCGACACCCTGCCGGAGAGCATCGTCATCGCCGGTGCGGGCGCCATCGGCGTCGAGTTCGCCTACGTCCTGGCCAACTACGGCGTGGACGTGACGATCGTGGAGTTCCTCGACCGCCTCGTGCCCACCGAGGACGAGGAGGTGTCCAAGGAGCTGGGCCGCGCCTACAAGAAGCTGGGCGTCAAGGTGATGACCTCCACCCGCGTGGAGTCGGTCGAGGACACCGGGGAGGGCGTGCGCGTCACCGTCAGCAGCGACGGCGAGGAGCAGACCCTGGAGGCCGACAAGCTCCTCCAGGCCATCGGCTTCGCCCCCAACGTGGAGGGCTACGGTCTGGAGAAGACCGGCGTGGAGCTGACCGACCGGGGCGCGATCGGCATCGACTCGCGGGGGCGCACCAACGTCCCGCACATCTACGCGATCGGCGACGTCACCGCCAAGCTGATGCTGGCCCACACCGCCGAGGCCATGGGCGTCGTCGCCGCGGAGACCATCGCGGGCGCCGAGACCCAGGAGATCGACTACCGGTTCATCCCGCGCGCCACCTACTGCCAGCCGCAGATCGCCAGCTTCGGCTACAGCGAGAAGGAGGCGCGGGAGGCGGGCTTCGACGTCCAGGTCGCCAAGTTCCCGTTCATGGCCAACGGCAAGGCGCACGGCCTCGGGGACACGCGCGGTTTCGTCAAGATCCTCTCCGACGGCAAGTACGGGGAGTTCCTCGGCGCGCACATGATCGGCCCGGACGTCACCGAACTGCTGCCCGAGCTGACCCTGGCCCAGCAGTGGGACCTGACCGTGCACGAGGTCGCGCGCAACATCCACGCGCACCCCACGCTCAGCGAGGCGGTCAAGGAGGCCGTGCACGGCCTGGCCGGTCACATGATCAACATGTGACGCACCGGCGTCCCCGGCCCCGACGCCCCGGGGGGCGGCGGGGCCGCGCCGTACCCGCGCGGTCGCCGTCCGCCGGAGGCGGGCGGCGACCCCTGACCCGGGCGCTCCGCGGACTTGCTAAGTTTCGTGTGTCCCCGCCGGATCCCCACCCCGAACTCCGGTGCTCCCCCGACCGAAAGCCATCCATGCGCCTGATCCCGTCCACTCCCCTGTCGTGCCTGGGCACGGCCGCCGCCGTCGCCGTCGTAGGCGGGTTCGTCCTCGTCGGCTTCGGCGTGATCGACCTCGACGAGTTCGAGATGGACCTGTCCTTCGGAGACGGCGTGGACCTGCCCTTCGGGGACGGTGAGGAGGCGCCGGAGCGGGAGGCCGGGGCCTCGCCCGGTCCGGAGGAGGAGCAGCCGGAGCAGGCCGCGCCGGAGTACGGGCTGCCCGAGTCGTGCGCGGCCGCCGGTGCCGCGGAGGTGGTCGGCGAGCTGGCCCCGGGACAGGTGCTCACCGAGGAGGTCGGTGAGGTGGAGGGCGTCGACGGCGCCGAACAGGTCGTGTGCTCGTTCAGCGACGGGAGCACCGGACCCGGCGCCTCCTCGTTCACGCTGGTGTTCACCCTGAACGCCGACCCGAGCGCCAACCCGGACGTGGTGCGGGTGCCCGGGGAGCAGGAGCAGATGAACTGGGAGGTGGACATCGACGTGGACGTGGACACCTACCACACCGAGGAGTCCGACTCCCTGGGCGGCGACCTGGAGTACGTAGGCACCGTGGACGGCTCCAGCCGCCACCTGTCCCTGGCCCTGCCCGACGAGCTGTACGTCACCGCCATCGCCTACGGCGAGGAGGTGCCGCGCGAGGACCTGGAGCGGGTGGTCATGCTGGCCGCCGAGCGCATCAGGGGCTGACCCGCGACGCGAACGGCCGAGGGGGCCGCCGGCGGGCGGCCCCCTCACGTGTGCGGGCGGTCCCGCCCGACCCGCTAGTACTCCACGGGGACCTCCTCGAACTCACCGAACGGGCCCGCCCGCAGGGTCAGCTCCTCCACGTCCACCGGCGGCGCGGGGAAGACCGCGACCAGGCTGTAGGTGTTGTCGGGCTGGAGCGTGTGGACCTCCTCGGCGAAGCTGCTGTAGCGCCCCTCGCCGAAGTCCATCTGCGCCACGTAGCGCACCAGGCCGCTCTCCGGCTCCAAGAGCTGGAAGCCGCCGAGCGTGCCCTTGTTGAACTGCTCGGGGCCGCCCGCCTGGATGGCCTCCTGCCCGCCCATGTCGGGCATGGTCGGCTCGTCGGTGGTGTTGGTCAGCGCCACTGTGCCGATCACGTACGCGCCGTCGCGGCGCAGCGGGTAGACCTCCAGGCGCACCCCGTCCAGCTCGCCCTCGGCCACCACGGACCCCGGGTCGTCGTCGTAGGGCGCGGGCCAGGTGACGTTGCGCTGGGCCGCGCCCAGGGCGTCGTCGTCGTACTCCTCTTCCTCCGTGGCCTCCGCGGTGGTGTTGAAGACGTAGGAGAACTCCACGCGCCGGTTGCGCGCCCGCGCCTCGTCGTCGTCGGGACCGCCCTCGCGGGCGATCGGCTCGTGCTCGCCGCGGCCCTCCACCTCCAGGGTGTAGTCGGTGCCCAGCTCCTCGGCGAGCAGGTCGCGCACGCTCTCGGCCCTACGCACCGACAGGTTGTCGTTGTAGGCGTCGTCGCCGATGCTGTCGGTGTGGCCGATGACCGTGATGACGGGCTCGTCGGGGTCGACGTTGCGGGCCAGGCTGGTGGCCGCGCGGCGCACCACGTCCTCGGCCTCGGAGGTCAGGTCCGAGCGGTCGAACTCGAACATGACGTCGGAGTGCAGGGAGATGATCTCCCGGTCGCCGTCGCGGGTGGTGGAGGCGATCTCGGAGTCCACGAAGCTCTGCACCCAGCCCTCGTCGGCCACGGCGTCCTCGTCCGGGCGGCGGTTGGCGAAGGTGAGGTTCTCCCCGCTCGGCGGCGGGTCGTCCGGGGTGAGGTGGTCGCCCCCGTTGGGGTCCTGCGGATCGGCCCGCTCCTCCTCCACGTCCACGACCGGGATGCCGGTCATGGCCCCGAGCCCGCTGCCGACGAACGTGACCTGCCGGACCTCGTCGGGCAGGCGCGGGAAGTAGCGAACGTACTCGTTGGCGACCCCGTCGTGGACCGGGTAGAGGCCGTCCTGGTTGGGGCTCTCGGAGCCGTACTTGAGGCCCTCCCCGTCCAGGAACTGCCGGTAGACGCGGCCGGTGAGCGGATCGACCAGGGTGTGGGCCATGCTCATGTTCCGGTTGGGCCCGGTGAACTCGTCGAGGTAGGTGACCTCGTAGTACATGACGGTGTAGTCGTCGGTGCGCTCCAGGCCGGTGACGGCGAAGCGCATCTCGTTGTCGCGGCCGGTGTCCTGGAAGATGCGGCCCTCGCGGACGTAGGGGAACTCCTCCCTGACCTCGGGCGGGCCCGACGCGCTTCCGAAGGTCTCGGACCACCAGTCGGACACCCCCTCGGTGACCGTGCAGCCGCTGAGCAGGAGGCTGCCCGAGACCGCCAGCGCGACCAGGGGTAGGGGCGACTTCCTCGCCATGTGGGGGAACTCCGATCGTTGAGGAGACGTACGGGCAACATCCTCCTGTACGCGTGGGGCGGAACCGACCGCCCTGCCCGCTGTTGACGGGTTACGTCCGCTTGGCGGCCGGTGCCCGGTGCGGGGCGGTCCGGTCGGAGCGGGGCCCCGGACGGGTTCCGGACGGATGACGGGCGCGGGTCCCGGGGGGAGGCCGGGACCGGTGGCGGACGGGCGCCGGACAGGCGGGGAGCGCCCCGGCGCCTGTCCGCGGCGCCGCGTCACCGCAGTTCAGGGGCTTCTTCGCACGGATCGAAAAAAATTCCGCGGAAACACCCATCCGCCCCCGCCTCGGCCCCGAATGACCGACGTGACCACCGAGACACGCGGGAACACCCCGCCACGCGACAGGCGACGGGTCGTCGTCGGATCGGTCGTGGGCCTGCTCACGGTCGGCGCCTCACTGGGCACCGCCGAGCTGGCCGCAGGACTGCTCCGCACCGTGTCTCCGGTGATCGCCGTCGGCGACACGGTCGTCGACATCACACCGCCCTCCCTGGTAGAGGCGGCGATCGATCTGCTGGGCAGAGCCGACAAGGTCGTGCTCGTGGCCGGGATCGTCGCCGTTCTTCTGGGTGTCGGGGCCGTACTCGGCACGGCGTCGCTCCGGCGGCCCGTCGTCGGGTACACGGGGTTGGCGGTGTTCACCGCGGTCGGGCTGGCCGCCGTGCTTCCGCACCGCTCCGACGACCCGGGTGCCCCGGTGCCCGTGCTCGTCGGAGCGGCGGCGGGGGCTCTGGCCCTGGCGCTCCTGGTGCGCAGTGCGCGCGGGACGCTCCGGCCCGGAGCGGACTCCGGACCACAGGGGATGGGCGGTCCGAGGACACCGGCGGACGCGGAGGAGGCTCCTGCGCCTCCCGAGGCCGGACCGGACCGGGGCCCGGGCAGACGCGGTTTCGTGCTGACCGCGGCGGGCGTCCTGGCCGTGTCCGGCACCGCCGGTGCCCTCGGGCGCCTGTTGCCGACCCTCGGCGGCGGTGCGGGCTCACGCTCCGCCCTCACCCTCCCCCCGGCGGCGAACCCGCTGCCGCCGCTGCCCGCAGCGACCGAACTGGGCGTTCCGGGGCTGACGCCCTTCACCACGCCCAACCGGGAGTTCTACCGGATCGACACCGCCCTCACCGTTCCCCGGCTGGACTCCACCCGGTGGACGCTGAGGGTGCACGGGATGGTGGACCGCCCCTTCGAGATCGACATGGACGAGCTGCTCGCCGAGGAGCTCGTCGAGGCCGACATCACCATGACCTGCGTGTCGAACCAGGTCGGAGGCGAACTCGCGGGCAACAGCCGCTGGCTGGGCCTCCCCCTGGCCGACCTGCTGCGGCGCGCGGGCGTGCGGTCCGGCGCCGACCAGATCCTCAGCACCTCCCACGACGGCTGGACCTGCGGCACGCCGACCGAGGTCGTCATGGACGGGCGCGACGCGCTCCTGGCCGTGGGCATGAACGGGGAGCCCCTCCCCCACGCGCACGGCTACCCGGCGCGCATGGTCGTCCCCGGCCTCTACGGGTTCGTCAGCGCCACCAAGTGGGTCACCGACATCAAGCTGACCCGCTTCGCCGACGAGCAGGCCTACTGGGCGCAGCGCGGCTGGGCGGTGCGCGCCCCCGTCAAGACCATGTCCCGCGTGGACGTGCCCGCGCCCCTGAGCCGGGTGGACGCCGGAGAGGTGGTCCTGGCCGGGGTGGCCTGGGCGCAGCACCGCGGGGTCGACGCCGTGGAGGTGCGGGTGGACGGAGGCGAGTGGCAGCGGGCCGAACTCGCCGCGGTCCCCGGCATCGACACCTGGGTCCAGTGGGTGGCCGAGACCACCGTCGAACCCGGACAGCACTCCGTGGAGGTCCGGGCCACCGACGCCACCGGGGCCGCCCAGCCCGCCGAACGGGTGGATCCCGTGCCCGACGGCGCCACCGGCTGGCACGGCGTCCGGTTCACCGCCGAATAGACACACCCCTCGACCAACACCGGCGCAAGTCGGTGACGTGAGCAAACAGAAGTTAACCAAGTTGAAGGAGAAAACAATGATCCGCAAGAGCAGTCTCACCATCACGGCCGCCGCTGCCGCGCTCGCCTTCGGTCTGACCGCCTGCGGCGGCGACATGGGCGGCGAGGAGGAGGCCGCCGAGGAGACGCCCACCACGAGCGAGACCGAGAGCGGCGACATGGGCGGCGAGGAGGGCACCACCGAGATGGCGGGCGAGAACTTCGGTTCCGGCTGCGCCGAGGTGCCCGCCGACGGCGATGGCAGCTTCGAGGGCATGGCGGACGACCCGGTCGCCACCGCCGCGTCCAACAACCCGGTGCTGTCCACGCTGGTGACGGCCGTGACCGAGGCGGACCTGGTGGACACGCTCAACTCGGCCGAGGACATCACCGTCTTCGCCCCGGCCAACCCGGCGTTCGAGGCGATCCCGCAGGAGGACCTCGACGCGCTGCTGGCCGACCAGGAGCAGCTCACCGAGGTGCTGACCTACCACGTGGTCGAGGGCCGCCAGACCCCGGCCGACCTGGAGGACGGTACGTTCACCTCGCTCCAGGGCGGCGAGGTCACCACCGAGGGCTCCGGCGAGGACTTCACGGTGAACGGCGAGGCGTCCGTCATCTGCGGCAACGTGCAGACCGCCAACGCCACGGTGTACATCATCGACGACGTGCTGATGCCCGCCGAGTAACTCCGGCACGGTACGACCCCCGGGCGGTCCGAGCGTTGAGGCCGGGCCGTCCGGGCCCGCAAGGGCACACGGGGCCCCGTGGACTCCACGGGGCCCCGACGGGCGCACCGCGCGAGAACAGCCGAACGGTACGGCTGACGTGCGATTCTGGAGGGGTCGGGCCCCTTCGGGGCACACCCGGGCCCGTCCAGCGCACGGACGGGGCGAGCGACGCAGGACCACCAGGAAGAGGAGCGGATGGACGAGCACGCCGCGATACCCCGGGGCCCCCGCGGGTCGGAGGCGGAGCCGCCGGTTCCGCCTGCCCAGCGGCTCGCGGAACTGCTCCGCCAGGTGGCCCGGGGCGATGAGAGCGCGTTCGGCGAGGTGTACGACCTGGTCATCCCGTCGGTGTACGGGCTGGTCCGTCGTGTGCTGCGCGACCCCGCCCAGTCCGAGGAGGTCGCCCAGGAGGTGATGGTGGAGGTATGGCGCACCGCCTGCCGTTACGACGAGCGGCGCGGCAGCCCCCAGGCGTGGGTGATGACGCTCGCGCACCGCCGGGCGGTTGACCGGGTGCGCTCCGAGCAGGCCGCCAGCGACCGCGAGGCCAGGGTGGCGGCGGCGAACACGCAGCGCCCCTACGACGAGGTGGCCGAGGAGGCCACGAACCGTCTGGAACGCGAGCGGGTGCGCCGCTGTCTGGACACGCTGACCGAACTCCAGGGCCAGTCCGTGCGTCTGGCCTACTACGGCGGATACACCTATCGTGAGGTGGCCCGCCTGCTTTCGACCCCGTTGGGCACCGTGAAGACGCGGATGCGCGACGGTCTGATCCGGCTACGGGACTGCTTGGGGGTGGAGTGGTGAGGAGGACACTGGGCCAGGACCCGCACATCCTCTCGGGAGCCTACGCCCTCGGCGCCCTGTCGCCGAGCGAGAGCGTGCGGTTCGAGGACCACTTGGCCGAATGCGACTCCTGTGTGCAGGAGACGCGCGGTTTCACCGAGACCGTCTCCCTCCTGGGCACCGCGGCCGCCGGTACGCCGCCCGCCGAACTGCGCGGACGCGTGCTGGAGGAGGTGGCGCGCACCCGCCAGCTCGCGCCCGCCCCCGAACGCCTGCCGGCGCCGCGCCGCGGCCGCTGGTCCTGGGGGCTGGGACTGGTGCTGGCCGCCTGCGTGGCCGTCATGGTCGCGCTGGGCGCTGTCGTCGTCGACCAGGTGCGCCAGGTTGGGGACCTGCGGGAGAACGAGCGGCAGATCGCGGCGGTGCTCTCCGACCCGAGCGCCGACTACACCACGGCCGAGCCCATGGAGGGCGTGTCCGTGACCGTGGTGCACTCCGAGAGCAGCGGGCGGCTCGTGTTCAGCGCCCACGGCCTGGAGCGGCTGGAGGACGAGGACTACCAGCTCTGGCTGACCCGGGACGACGGCAGCGTCTACTCGGCCGGGGTGCTCTCCGTGGACGAGTCGGGCTTCGTGCTCCCGGTGCTGGCCGCACCGCAGGACGAGGCGACCGGGGGCGTGGCCGTCACCGTCGAGCCCGAGGGCGGCTCCGAGCAGCCCACCTCCGACCCGCTGATGGCGATGCCCTTCGAGGGCTGAGGGCCGGTCGCCGCCCGGCACCGGCCGGGCGGCGACCGGTTTCACACCGGCCCTCGGACGACCGGTGTCCGGTACCCGGGCCGGACCGCCCCCGTACCCGGAACGGCGGTCCGGCACCTGACCGGCCGTGGCCCGACCGCTCGGCCCCTTCGGGGGGCGGGGCCGCGGTCGGGCCACGGCCACCTCTTCTGATCGGCGCAGGCGGCCCCGAGCCCGGGGCTGCCGTCCTCCGGCCCTCCCGTGCCCCGTTACCGGGCCTCCCGTGGATGGTTGCGGCGGGACAGTTGCGCCGGTACCCACGGGTGTCCGGGCCGATCCCGGAGCTTGCGCTCCAGTTGTTCGGGGGTGGGCTCGACATGGGAGCGGTGCGGGGCGCTCCGGTCGTGGGCGGTCGCCACCCAGTACGAACCGGTCCACGCCACGTGGTGCGTGTGCCCCCAGCGTGCGCGAAGCCCGGCCAGGGTCGTTCTGGGCGGCTCCCACCGGTAGCCGCGCACGGACACGTGGTCGCCGTCGTGCCCGGCGTCCTCCGTGCACACGTGGTGTCGGCAGTCGCGGTCGAGCACGGCCTCACGGCACGTCCGGGGGATCATGGGGCGTCCTCGCCCCGGACGGCCCTGTAGGGCGGTTCCGCCGCGTGGGTGTACAGCCAACCGGCCAGCCTTCCCAGGTCGGGGAGCCTTCCTTCGCCCCCCAGGCTCAGGAGCGCGTCACGGGCGTGCGCGACGCGGTCCCGGAGCAGGGCGTGGAACTGCCGTTCCGTCTCGGGCGTGGGCTCCAGCGGGCGCGGCACGCGGAGGGTTTCGGCGAGCGCCTCGACCAGATCGGCCAGGTCGGTCGGGTCGGGCGGCTGGTTCCGCCACGCGCTGTTCATGCGGCCACCACCGCACGGTGGCGATCAAGGAGCGGCTTCTCGCAGCGGCGCCGGAGAACGTCGATCGGCGCGGGAGCGCAAGTGAGGGCCCGCCGGGGCAGCGCCTTCGGGGCGGGCAGCGGCGGAGCGGCCGTGCCGGTGGTCCGGCTGGGCGGGATCAGCGGAATCGGTCCCGTGATGAGGTGCGGACGGGGCGGGAGCGGGGCGGCCGCGTACCGCCGGACACGGGCCCCGCGGCGGCGGACGGCGCGGGCGGCCGCGCGGGCGATCAGCCACAGCGCGGACGCGATCAGGAACAGGTAGCGCACGGGGCGCCTCCTTACACAGGGTGCCGGGTGGGAAGCCCAGCCGGGATGAATACATGACCATACTGACTGTGTCAGACTGACGCGTCAATAGGACCTGGTCAGACTGACCAAAATGTCCCCACATGGTCAGGAGCTTTATGATCCAGAGGGCGAAGCACCCCGACCCGGACGAGAAAGCAGACGCCCCCGTGGCAGCACAGAAAGACCGACCCAGTATCGAGCGGAGACGATTCGCCGCCGAACTGCGGAGCATGCGCGAGGCCGCCGGGATGACCGTAGAGGAGGCCCGGCTCACCCTGGAGTGGTCCAGCGGCCGCCTCAACCACATCGAGGGTGGAAGACACTCCGTACCGGACGTGTCTGCCCTTACCGCGCTCCTGGACCTCTACGGCGTGAAGGACCCGGCCCGCCGGGACGCGCTCCTCTCGCTCCGCAAAGAGGCCCGGCAGCGGCCATGGTGGCATGCCTTCGAAGACGTGCTCGACGACGGGTACGTGGGGTTCGAAGCCCGTGCCCGCCGCATCAGCGCGTTCCACCCGATCGTCGTACACGGGCTGCTCCAGACTCCGGCCTACGCCGCCGCATCCGCACGGGCGTCCATGGCCCGCACTGAGGAGGAGATCGAGCGCATCGTCGCGGCCCGGTTGGAGCGGCAGAAGCTCCTCAACGGACCGAGCGCGCCGGAGTTCCGGTGTGTCCTCGACGAGTCCGTGCTTCTCCGCTTAGCCGTGACTCCAGACCTCGCACACGACCAGCTCCAGCATCTGGTGGACGTCGCCGAAGCCGTCAACAGGGTGACGATTCAGGTGCTACCACTCGGTACAGGCCTGCACGGGTGCATGCACGGTTCCACGGTGATCCTGGACTACGACGACGAGCGCGACCCCAGCCTCGTCTACCTGGAGACCCGTGGGCGTGGCACCTACCTGGACTCCCCGGCACAGGTGGCCGACTACAGGATGGCGCTGGATGATGTCGCTAGTGACGCCCTGTCCAAGAATGCCAGCATCGACCTGATCAAGAGCATGATCACCAATTAGGAGAGGGCACCGTGCATTCATCTCTGGAGTTCCGCAAGTCAAGCTACTCCGCCAATGAGGCCGCGTGCGTCGAGGTGGCGGACGCCCCCGGCATGTCGGCCGTCCGCGACACCCAGAACCGCGCTCTGGGGGTGCTGGCGTTCCCGGCCGCCGAGTGGCAGGCGCTGATCGACACGGCCCGCCAGGAAGCGTAGGCAGACATGCGGAAGCCCTCATCCGCTGCGGATGAGGGCTTTCCTGTATTCATCCCGGGCTGAGTCTACCGACCGAGGCGGACACCCGGCCGGAGCGCGACTCGGCCGGTTCCGGTCCCGATCGTCCAGACCATTCGGACCTCCGGCGGTGGCGGCGGAACGGTGGGAACGGGGCCGGAGCCGGAGCCGGGCAGGCTCGCGGCCTCAGACCGTCTGCGGCCTGGTCGCCCTGCCGTCGAGCCAGAGCTCGGTGGAGGCGTCCCGGTGGGCACCGGTGGTGCCCACGTGCTTGGCGCTGATCCGCGGGCCCTTCTTGATGACGTGGACCAGGGCCATCGCGTGGCCGCGGCCAAGGCCGTAGTCCTCGGCGAGCCACTGGACGATGGTGCCCGCCTTGACCGAAGGGTCGTCGTAGCCCTTCTCCTTGGCACGGTCGACCAGCGTGCGCGGGGTCAGACCGGTCTTGTCCTCGACGGCATCCAGATAAGCCTGGAACGACATGGGGGCCTCCTCGACTGGGCAGGCCCCGATACTCACACGCGCCTGCGACATTCCGGCGACGACGGCGCCGGTATCCGAGGCGGCCCCTGCCGCGCCGCGGGAGTCGCAGCGCGTGAGCTCGGAAGGGGTCGTCCCCAGGCGTGACAGCAGGTAGCGGAGTTGTCCACAGGCGCGGCGGCGGGGTGGTGGACGGCTCCCGGGAGAGGCATGCTGTCGATGGGGGTCCCCGACCTCCGCGCCGTGGAACACGTCCCCCATGACAGGTATGCCCGCCGCGATCCCGGCGCCACCCCGCGCTCCCCGGCCTGTGAACGAACGCCTACCCTTGCCCGATGCCCCTTCCGCCCCCGGAGCCCTCTCCAGCCC
>NZ_LEKI01000161.1:0-13003 GCF_001029525.1 Nocardiopsis sp. RV163
CCCCCCGAGGTGTTCCCTCGGACCTGACCCGGACGCCCGAGAGCGTCTCCCACCTGCGCAGGTACGTCAGCCTGCGCGGTCCCAACACGCGCATGTGGATGGCCGTGGCCTACTTCTCCGCCGCCCTCACCGCGGGGTTCGTGGTGGTGCTGGGGTCGATGCTCTGGCACGTGCTGCGCGAGGAGACCACGGTCGGCTCGGTGACGCTGTGGGCCTTGGCGGGCCTGACCATGCTCTTCGTGGGTCCGGGGAGCAACGTGTTCGTGATGCGGAGTCTGCCCCAGCGCGTCACCCGGCAGGGCATCAGCGCCGACAGCGACGGCGTCACGGTCCTGCAGGAGCGCAAGTGGTGGTTCCCCGGCGAGGGCACGTTCATCGCCTGGACGGAGATCCGGCGCATCCGCGAGGTGCACACCGGAGGGCGCCGGCTCACCTACTTCATCGAGTTCGTGCTGGACACCCACCGCACCGACGCCGAACTGCCCAGCTGGGCCGAGAGCGCCGAGAGCCTGGACCTGGAGGCGGTGGACGCGCCCACGCAGTTCTACGTGCAGGTGCCCGCCGACCTCAAGGAGAAGATCCTGCGGATGGTGGAGCGCACGGCCCCGCTGCCCTCGGTCGTGGAGCGGACCCCTCCGCTACGGTGAGGCGCGGCCGTCCAGGCGCCGGGTCAGGTCGGCCGCCGCGTCGCGGACCCGCCCGGCCAGCGCCTGCGGGGTGACCGGCCGCGCGCTGGGCACCGTCAGGCTGATCGCCGCGGCGGGGCGGCCGTTGTGGTCGCAGGCGGCCGCGGCCACCGACACGAAGCCCTCGGTGACCTGCCCCTCCTCGATGGACCAGCCCTGGCCCCGTTCCTCGGCCAGGACCCGGCGCAGCTCGCCGGGCGAGGCCGGGCCCCGGCCGGTGCGGGTGGTGAAGGCCGCCGCGTCCGGGTACAGGGCGCGCACCTGGGCGCGCGGCAGCCGGGCCAGCATGGCCCGCCCCGACGCGGTCAGGTGCGCGGGCAGGCGAACCCCCACCCCGGTGATCAGCGACGGGGCGTGCGGCGGCTGCTCCTTGAGCAGGTACAGGGTGTCGGCGCCGTGCAGCACGCCCAGGTGAGCTGTGGCGCCGGTGGCCTCGGTGAGCTGGTGCAGCAGCGGACGGGCCAGGCGTTCGACACCGTCGTGGCGCAGGTAGGCCGACCCGATCTCGAAGGCCGCCACGCCCAGGCCCCAGCGGCGCTCCTCGGGCAGGTGGGTCACGAAGCCCTCCCGCGCCATGGCCTCCAGCAGCTGGTACACGCTGGAGCGGGGCACGCCCAGCTCGGCGGCGATCGCCGAGGCCGACACCGGCCCGGGGCGGGTCGCCAGGAAGCGCAGCAGCCGCAGCGCGCGGGTTGCCGCCGGAACGAGGCTCATGTCCTGATTGTCTCGCATGACGTACTGGCCGGAAAACTCCAATGAGACGCCTTGATGGCGCCAAAGATGCGGTTCTCCTTCGTTCATGGGGTTGATTTCGGCGCTACTATGGCGCCATGGGAGCTATTCAGGTCAAGGACGTTCCGGACGAGGTCAGAGAGATCCTGGCCGTTGAAGCCAAGCGGTCGGGCAAGTCGCTCCAGGCCTATCTGCTGACCCTGCTGGAGCGCGAGGCGCGTTTCGTCCGCAACCGGGAGATCGTCGAGCAGACCCCTTTGCCGGGGGCCAACCTGAGCATGGACGAGATCGTCACGGCGGTACGAGCCGCTCGTGGAGACGAGGCGTTGGACGCTCATGGTGAGAGCGGTGCCGTGTGATCGTTGTCGACACGTCCGTCCTGATCGATCTCTACCTCGGAGCGCCGGGGCGTTCCACGACCATGGCGCGGCGTGTTCTGGGCGCCGACAGCGAGTGGTACGCCCCCGACCACCAACGGGTGGAGTTCCTCAACGCCCTGCGAGGACTCGTGCTCGGGAGGAAGGTGTCGGTCGGTGACGCCGAAGCGGCACGCAAGCTCTACAGCTTGCAGGCCATCGCCCACGTGGAGCCCGTCGCAGGTGTGGCGGACAGGATCTGGGAACTCCGTTCCAACCTCACCGCGTACGACGCGGCTTACGTCGCTGTGGCGGAGGCGTTGGACTGCGCCCTTGTGACAGGGGACGTCCGGCTGGTCTCCGCTCCGGGGCTGCGGTGCGAGGTGCGGGTCATCCGGTAGCCCGTCGGGAGCCGCGGGCAGGTGTCCCCGACGTCTGAGATCCCAGACGAAACCCTCGTGTCAGCCCTTCACCAGGCGGCATGCGGAGGGTCGAATGGGAGGCATGTCCACAGCAGTTCCTTCCGTCGTCGTCGGCGATGCGCCGCTCACCCCGGCCCAGATCCTCGACGTGGCCCGCCACGGCGCCCGTGTCACCCTGTCCGAGCAGGCCCGCAAGGCCCTCCGTCACGGCCGCGAACGGGTCGAGTCGCTCGCCCGAGGCGAGGTGCCCGCCTACGGGGTCAGCACAGGCTTCGGCGCCCTCGCCACCCGCCACATCGCCCCCGACCTGCGGGCCCGCCTCCAGCGCTCCCTCATCCGCTCGCACGCCGCCGGGACCGGGCCCGAGGTGGAGGACGAGGTCGTGCGCGCCCTCATGCTGCTGCGCCTGCGCACCCTGGCCTCGGGCAACACCGGCGTGGAGGTCGCCACCGCCGAGACCCTCGCCGCGCTGCTCAACGCCCGCATCACCCCGGTCGTGCACGAGTACGGCAGCCTGGGCTGCTCGGGGGACCTGGCGCCCCTGTCGCACGTGGCGCTGGCACTGATCGGCGAGGGCCGGGTCCGCGACGCCGCCGGGCGGGACCTGCCCGCCTACACCGCCCTGCACGAGGCCGGGATCCGACCGGTCGAACTGGGCGCCAAGGAGGGCCTGGCGCTGATCAACGGCACCGACGGCATGCTCGGCATGCTCGTGCTGGCCTGCATGGACCTGGGGCGCCTGCTCAAGGTCGCCGACATCACCGCCGCCATGAGCGTCGAGGCGCTGCTGGGCACCGACCGCGTCTTCGCCGAGGAGCTCCAGCGCCTGCGCCCCCACCCCGGCCAGGCCGCCTCCGCGGCCAACCTGCGCGCCCTGCTCGACTCCTCGCCCATCGTCGCCTCCCACCGCGGACCCGACTGCAACCGGGTCCAGGACGCCTACTCGCTGCGCTGCGCGCCGCAGGTGGCCGGCGCCGCCCGCGACACCCTGGCCCACGCGCTGCTGGTGGCCGAGCGCGAACTCGACAGCGTCATCGACAACCCCGTGGTCCTGGACGACGGGCGGGTGGAGTCCAACGGCAACTTCCACGGCGCGCCGGTGGCCTACGTCCTCGACTTCCTGGCCATCGCCGTCGCCGACACCGCCTCCATCGCCGAGCGGCGCACCGACCGCATGCTCGACGTGTCCCGCTCCCACGGCCTGCCCGCCTTCCTGGCCGACGACCCCGGCGTGGACTCCGGGCACATGATCGCCCAGTACACGCAGGCGGCCGTCGTCTCCGAGCTCAAGCGCCTGGCCGTGCCCGCCAGCGTCGACTCCATCCCCAGCTCGGCCATGCAGGAGGACCACGTCTCCATGGGCTGGTCGGCCGCCCGCAAGCTGCGCCGCGCCGTGGACGGGCTGACCAGCGTGCTGGCGGTGGAGCTGCTCACCGCCGCCCGCGCCCTGGACCTGCGCTCGCCGCTGGAGCCCGGCCCCGCCACCGGCGCCGTGCTGCGCACCGTACGGGAGAGGGTCTCCGGCCCCGGTCCCGACCGCCACCTGGCCCCCGAGATCGCCGCCGTCGCCGACCTGATCACCGACGGCTCCGTGCTCCGAGCCGCCGAGTCCGTCGTCCCCCTGGCCTGAACCGACCCGAACACCGCGAGGAGACCGCGTGAGCAGTCCACGTACCGTCCGCGCCGCGCGCGGCACCACCCTGTCCGCGAAGGGGTGGCAGCAGGAGGCCGCCCTGCGCATGTTCCACAACAACCTCGACCCCGAGGTCGCCGAACGCCCCGAGGAGCTGGTGGTCTACGGCGGCACGGGCCGGGCGGCGCGCGACTGGCGCAGCTTCGACCGCATCACCGCCGCCCTGCGCGACCTGGAGGGCGACGAGACCCTGCTCGTGCAGTCCGGCCGCCCGGTCGGGATCATGCGCACCCACGAGTGGGCGCCCCGCGTGCTCATCGCCAACAGCAACCTGGTGGGGGACTGGGCGAACTGGCCCGAGTTCCGCCGCCTGGAGGCCCAGGGCCTGACCATGTACGGGCAGATGACCGCCGGTTCGTGGATCTACATCGGCACCCAGGGCATCCTCCAGGGCACCTACGAGACCTTCGCCGCCGTGGCCGCCAAACGGTTCGGCGGGACCCTGGCCGGAACCATCACCCTCACCGCCGGACTCGGCGGCATGGGCGGCGCCCAGCCGCTGGCCGTGACCATGAACGACGGCGTCGCGATCGTGGTCGAGTGCGACCCCGGACGCATCGAACGCCGCATCGGTCACCGCTACCTGGACGTGCGCGCCGACAGCCTGGACCACGCCCTGGAACTGGCCGTGCGGGCGCGCGACGAGCGGCGCCCGCTGTCGGTCGGGGTACTCGGCAACGCCGCCGAGGTCCTGCCCGAACTGCTCTCGCGCGGCGCCCCGATCGACGTGGTCACCGACCAGACCTCCGCCCACGACCCCCTCGCCTACCTGCCCGCCGGGGTGGCCTTCGAGGACTGGCGGGACCTGGCCGCCGCCGGGCCCGAGGAGTTCACCGACCGGGCCCGCGAGTCCATGGCCGCGCACGTGGAGGCCATGGTGGGCTTCCAGGACGCGGGCGCCGAGGTCTTCGACTACGGCAACTCCATCCGCGACGAGGCCCGCAGCGGCGGCTTCGCCCGCGCCTTCGACTTCCCCGGGTTCGTCCCCGCCTACATCCGGCCCCTGTTCTGCGAGGGGAAGGGGCCGTTCCGGTGGGCGGCGCTGTCGGGCGACCCCGCCGACATCGCCCGCACCGACCGGGCCGTCCTGGACCTGTTCCCCGACAACGAGCACCTGGCCCGGTGGATCCGCATGGCGGGGGAGCGGGTCGCCTTCCAGGGGCTGCCCGCCCGTATCTGCTGGCTCGGCCAGGGCGAGCGGGCCGCCGCCGGGGCGCGGTTCAACGAACTGGTGGCCTCCGGGGAGGTCTCCGCGCCGCTGGCCATCGGCCGCGACCACCTGGACACCGGCTCGGTGGCCTCCCCCTACCGCGAGACCGAGGGGATGCTGGACGGCTCCGACGCCATCGCCGACTGGCCGTTGCTCAACGCCCTGGTCAACACCTCCTCCGGCGCCTCGTGGGTGTCCATCCACCACGGCGGGGGAGTGGGCATGGGCCGCTCGCTGCACGCCGGGCAGGTCAGCGTCGCCGACGGCACCGACCTGGCCGCCGCCAAGCTGGAGCGGGTGCTCACCAACGACCCCGCCATGGGCGTCATCCGCCACGTGGACGCCGGGTACGACGAGGCCGGGCGCGTGGCCCGTGAGCACGGCATCCGCGTCCCGATGCGCGAAGGGGACTGAACCGCGCCGGGCCGCCCGCCGAGGGCGCCCCGGCCGCGCGTACGACCATCCGTTCCGACGTGGGGAAACACCCTGTGAGCGACCATTCCACCGCCCCCGGCCCCGGGGCCTTCGACCGCCTGTGGGCCGACCTGGTGCCCGTGGGCCGAGACCCGGGCAGCGGCGGCTACCGCCGCCACGCCTGGAACGGCGCAGACGCCGACGCCCGCGCCTGGTTCACCGAGGCCGCCGCCGCCCGGAACCTGGACGTGCGCACCGACCGCAACGGCAACCTGTGGGCCTGGTGGGGAGCGCCCGGCCCGGGCGCGGTGGCCACCGGCTCCCACCTGGACTCGGTTCCCGACGGCGGGGCCTTCGACGGACCCCTCGGCGTGGCCAGCGCCCTGGCCGCCGTGGACGAACTGCGGCGGCGCGGACTGACCCCGGCCCGGCCGCTGGTCGTCACGGTGTTCGCCGAGGAGGAGGGCGGCCGGTTCGGCGTCCCCTGCCTGGGCAGCCGCCTGACGGCCGGGGAGATCTCCCCCGAGCGGGCGCGCGGCCTCACCGACGCCTCCGGGACCACCTGGGCCCGGGCCATGGAGGCCGCCGGGCACGACCCCGACGCCATCGGCGCCGACCCCGGGGCCCTGGCGGACCTGGACGTGTTCGTGGAACTGCACGTGGAGCAGGGCCGCGCCCTGGAGGAGACCGCCCACCCGGTGGGCGTGGCCAGCGCGATCTGGCCGCACGGGCGCTGGCGGATGGACTTCACCGGCCGTGCCGACCACGCGGGCACCACCCGCCTGGACGACCGCAGCGACCCCATGCTGCCGTTCGCGCACACGATCCTGGCGGCCCGCGCGCTGGCCGAGGAGCACGGTGCCCGCGCCACCGTGGCCAGGGCCCTGGTCAGCCCCAACGGTACGAACGCGATCCCGTCCCTGGTCAGCGCCTGGCTGGACGCACGCGCCGCCGACGAGGCCGCGCTCGGCGCGGTCGTGGCCGGGGTGCGCGAGGCCGCCGAGCGGGCCTCGCGCGAGCACGGGGTGGACTGCGCGACGGCCGACGAGTCCCTGACCCCGCTGGTGTCGTTCGCGCACGGCCTGCGCGACCGCCTGGCCGCCGTGGTCGCCGACCGCGCCCCCGACCCCCGGGTGCCGGTACTGCCGACCGGGGCCGGACACGACGCCGGGGTGCTCGCCGCGCACGTGCCCACCGCGATGCTGTACGTGCGCAATCCGACCGGGGTGTCGCACTCACCCGAGGAGTGGGCCCGCCCCGAGGACTGCCACGCCGGGGTACTAGCCCTGGCCGACGTACTCCAGGACCTGCTCGCCCGCCCCGTCCGGGAGGGGGGCCGATGAGGCCGCCGCGCGTCCACCGCCTGTGGTGCGAGTGGGCGTGGACCGGTACCGGGGACGGCACCCCCGAGCACGGCGTGCTCGTGGAGGCGGCCGACGGCCGGATCGCCTCGGTGACGGCCGCGACGCCACGCCCCGAGGATGCCGAGACCCTCAGCGGCCTCACCCTGCCCGGGCTCGCCAACGCCCACTCGCACGCCTTCCACCGGGCGCTGCGGGGGCGCACCCATGTCGGCGGCGGATCCTTCTGGACCTGGCGCGAGACGATGTACCGCGTGGCGGAGCGGCTGGACCCCGACACCTACCACCGCCTCGCCCGGGCGGTCTACGCCGAGATGGCCCTGGCCGGGATCACCTGCGTGGGCGAGTTCCACTACCTGCACCACGCACCCGGCGGGGTCCGCTACGCCGACCCCAACGCCATGGGCCACGCCCTGGCGTCAGCCGCGGCCGACGCGGGGATCCGGATCACCCTGTTGGACGTGTGCTACCTGTCCGGCGGGCTGGACGGGAGCGGAGCCCACCGGCCGCTGGCCGGTCCCCAGCTCCGCTTCGGCGACGGGGACGCGGACGGGTGGGCCGAACGCGCCGCCGCGTTCCGCCCCGGAGGCGCGCACGTGCGCACGGGAGCGGCCGCCCACTCGGTGCGCGCGGTCCCCGCCGCGCGGCTGTCCGAGGTCGCCGCGTTCGCCGCCGGGCGCGACGCCGTGCTGCACGTCCACGTCTCCGAGCAGCCCGCCGAGAACGCCGCCTGCCTGGCCGCCTACGGCCGCACCCCCACGGCGGTGCTCGCCGACGCGGGCGCGCTCACCGGACGCACCAGCCTGGTGCACGCCACCCACCTGGACGACGCCGACGTGTCGGCCGTCCGCGCGGCCGGTTCCACGGTGTGCCTGTGCCCCACGACCGAACGCGACCTGGCCGACGGTCTGCCGCGCACCGGAGACCTGCTGCCCGCCCCGCTCAGCCTGGGTACCGACCAGCACGCCCTGACCGACATGTTCGAGGAGGCCAGGGCGGTCGAACTCCACGAGCGCCTGCGCACCCACCGCCGGGGCACCCTGGGCACCGGGGCGCTGCTGCGCGCCGCCACCGCGCACGGACACGCCAGCCTCGGCTGGACCCGCGAACCGGGGGCCGCCGCCCCCGGGGCGTACGGGGGGCCGCCGCCCGCCGGAGCGGGATCACGGGAGCCTTCGAACGAGAGGCCCGACGCCGGTGTCCTGGCCCCGGGGGCGCGGGCCGACCTGGTCAACGTCTCCCTGGACGGAACCCGCCTGGCCGGGGCCGACCCCGCCCGGGCCGCCGACGCCGTCGTCTTCGCCGCCACCGCCGCCGACGTGCGGCACGTGATGGCCGACGGGCGCTGGACCGTCCGCGACGGCGTCCACACCCTGGTCCCCGACACCGCGCGCGAACTCGACGCCGTCATCAAGGAGGTCCTCACGTGAGCGACGTGCCCCGCAGCATCGTCATCGACGACATCGCCGCCCTGGTCACCAACGACCCCTCCCTCGGAAGAGGCGCCGTGGGGGAGGTCCCCGGCGCCGCCCTGGTCGTCGAGGACGGCCGGGTGGCCTGGTCGGGCCCGCGCGCCCAGGCGCCCGCCGCCGACGCGCGGATCGACGCCGCCGGGCGCTGCGTCATCCCCGGGTTCGTCGACAGCCACTCACACATCGTCTTCGCGGGCGACCGCAGCCGCGAGTTCGCCGCCCGGATGAGCGGTCAGCCCTACTCGGCGGGCGGCATCCGCACCACCGTGGCCGCCACCCGCGAGGCCTCCGACGCCGACCTGCTCGCGGGGGCCCGGCGCCTGCTCCGCGAGGCCCGCGCCCAGGGCACCACCACCCTGGAGGTCAAGTCCGGCTACGGGCTCACCGTCGCCGACGAGGAGCGCTGCCTGGCCGCGGCCGCCCGCGTCACCGACGAGGTCACCTTCCTGGGCGCGCACGTGGTCGCGCCCGAGTACGCCGACGACCCCCAGGGCTACGTCGATCTGGTCACGGGGCCCATGCTGGAGGCCTGCGCGCCGCACGCCCGGTGGATCGACGTCTTCTGCGAGCGCGGCGCCTTCGACGAGGACGCCTCCCGCCGGGTCCTGACCGCCGGGACGGGGCGCGGACTGCTGCCCCGCGTGCACGGCAACCAGTTGGGCCCGGGGCCGGGCGTGCGCCTGGCGGTCGAACTGGGCGCCGCCTCGGTCGACCACTGCACCCACCTGGAACCCGCGGACGTGGACGCCCTGGCCCAGGCGGCCGCCCGCCCCGAGCCCACGGTCGCCACCCTGCTGCCCGGGGTGGACTTCTCCACCCGCCAGCCCTACCCGGACGCCCGATCGCTCATCGACGCCGGGGCCCTGGTCGCCCTGGCCAGCGACTGCAACCCGGGTTCGTGCTTCACCTCCAGCCTGGCCTTCTGCGTCGCGGTCGCCGTCCGCGACATGGGCATGACCCCAGACGAGGCGGTGTGGGCGGCCACCGCGGGAGGGGCGCGGGCGCTGCGCCGCACCGACGTCGGCCACCTGGCCCCCGGCGCGCGCGCCGACCTGGTCCTGCTGGACGCGCCCAACCACCTCTACCTCGCCTACCGGCCGGGGGTCCCCCAGGTCGCGGCGGTCTGGAAGGACGGGGAGCTGGTCTCGGGCCGCCCCTGAGCGTGAAGGGCGCGGTGTGACGAGCGGGTCGCCCAACGTCTTCGCGAACTCAACGGACGGCTAACCTCCCCGAAACCCGCGGCACCGAACCTGGATGCGCGTCGGTGCGTGTCCGCCGCCGCGGTACAGCGTCGTTCCGCGGTGGTGGGGCACCGGCCCACGCTCCCTTCGAGGAAGTCCGGGGTGAACCCGGGTCGGCCAACGAACCGGGACCGGGCACGCGGCTCCCGCCCGGGGCCGCACACAGAACGCGGGGGCCGACGATCACTGGGGGGTGTCGTCGGCCCCCGCTCGCGGTTGACGCGATGAGGCCGTTCCCGAGGGCGCGGACCCGCGCCCGGGGACGCTGGCTAGTTCGACTCGTCGTCCGCGGAGCCGTCGGAGCCCTCGGCGGGCGCGGAGGAGGACGCGGCCTTCTTGGTGACGCGGCGCTTCTTCACCGGACGCGAGTAGTCGACGAGGGGCTCCAGACGGGCCTCGTGCTCCTTGAAGCAGTCGGCGCACGCGTCGACCTCGCGGACGACACCCTCCCAGGCGAACTGGATGACCTCAGTCGCCTCGACCTTCTCCTCGCTGACGGCGTGGGGATCGCAGTACTTGAGCGTGAAGACCTCGGTGACCACGGCGGGGATTTCCCTTCGGTATCGCGTGAACAGAGCGGACCCATTAATCATACACCTGTACGAAAGCGCAAGCCGGCTGCACGCCGGATGTGCCGTCACGGGTTCGGGGTCGCCCCGAAGCCTAGCGAAGATTCGGGGGCGCGTGCGCCCGCGTCCGACGGGCGTGCCCGGGGTGACCAGGGGGTCCGCGCGGGTGCGGCGCGCGCGGGCGCGGCGTCCGCGGGCGTGTCCCCCGCTGCGCGCGCGGCGGGGCGGGGGGCACTGCGGGCGGCCGTTATGGCACCGCGTGTTTGTCTTCCAGCTTCTTGTCCGTTTCTCGAAACGCTTTCTCGCCATTTCCGGAAACCGATTTGTGCGTTTGGCGAACGCGGCGCGGGGCGCATCGCTAGGGTATTGCCCGATCCGGGGGAAAGCGCCGTGTTCGGCCGTTCCCTCCGGATGGGCCCGTGGCGGCACCCGCGCCGCGCACAAGGGGAACGGCGGACGCCGTGGGGGAGCGGCGTCCGGAGACAGGGAGCAGGGGGAGGACCGTGGTCGAGTACATGGAGGGTGTCCACAGAGGGCGTGTCGGCGTCCGGGGGCAGGCACCGCGACCGGGGGGAACCGCGTCCGCGGCGGAGCGGCGGCGCGCGAGGGCCGAACGCACGCGTGCCTGCGAGCGCGTGTCGGTCGATCCGCGTTTCGTGAAACTCCGAAGGCGGTTCGCGCTCCAGTCGGGCCTGCTGGTATCGGCATTCCTGCTCGGTTACCCGTCCTATCTTCTGCTCTCCGCCTACGCGCGTGATTTCATGGGCAGACCGCTCACGGATTCGGTGAACGTGGCACTGGCCGCGGGAATCGGACAGTTCCTGTGGGTGTTCGCCCTCGCCTGGGCGTTCGGCCGTTTCTCAGAGCGCTTCCTGGACCCCCTCACGCGGGAGATCCGCGAGGAGGCCCGGGGCCGGGAGGCCGCCGACGGGACGGCGGCGGGCCGATGAGCGCCGCCGCGGCGGCCGCGGGCGGTGCCGTCACGGGGGACGGCGCCGCAGCGGTGGCCGCCGGAGTGGCAGCGGTCACCGAAACGCCCGCCGCCGGGCCGTCCGCGGCTGCCGACCTCCTGGCCGCCCCGGGCGGCGCGCTGGGGGGCGAGTTCGGCGTCGCGCACGCCTGGACGGCGGGGCTGTGCGCCCTGTTCGTCCTGGTCACCATCGCCGTCACCGTCCGCGCGGGGCGCACCACCCGGGGCGCGGTCGACTTCTACGCGGGCGGGCGCGGCTTCTCCAGCACCCAGAACGGACTCGCCCTGACCGGCGACTACCTGTCCGCGGCCTCCTTCCTGGGCATCGCCGGGATGATCTCCCTCCACGGCTACGACGGCTTCCTTTACTCGATCGGCTTCCTGGCGGCCTGGCTGCTGGTGCTGCCGATGGCCCAACTGGTGCGCAACACCGGCCGCTTCACCATGGCCGACCTGCCGGCCTTCCGCATGCGCCGGACGCGGGTGCGCCTGGCCTGCACCGTCTCCACGATCACCGTGTGCGTGTTCTACCTGGTCGCGCAGATGGTCGGCGCCGGAGCCCTGGTCGCGGTCCTGCTGGGCCTGCACGACGGCGGGACCTTCCTGGGGATGGGCGCGGAGCAGGCCCGCACGGGCGTGATCGTGCTCGTGGGGGTGCTCATGATCGTCTACGTCGTGTACGGAGGCATGAAGGCGGCCACCTGGATCCAGATCATCAAGGCGGTCGCGCTGCTGGCCGCCACCGGACTGCTCACCGCCCTGGTGCTGGCCCTGTTCGCCTTCGACCCGCGCGCCCTCCTCGACGGGGCCGCCGAGGCCAGCGGGCACGGGCAGCCCTTCCTGGAACCGGGGCTGCGCTTCGGGGCGGAGGTCTCCGGTGACCCCGCCCGGACCCTGTTCAACAAGCTCGACCTCGTCAGCCTCGGGCTGGCCCTGGTACTGGGCACGGTAGCGCTGCCGCACGTCCTCATCCGCTTCTACACCGTGCCCGACGGCCGGGCGGCGCGCTCGTCGGTCAACCGCACGATCGCCGTGGTCGGGGCCTTCTACCTCATGACGCTGGCCCTGGGCTTCGGCGCCGCGGCGCTGGTCGGCTCCGAGCGCATCGCGGCCGTGGACCCCTCGGGCAACACCGCGGTGCCGATGCTCGCCGAGGAGGTGGGTCGGCTGACCGCCGGTCCGGTGGGCGCGGCCGTGCTGCTCGCGCTGGTCTCGGCGGTCGCGCTGGCCACCGTCCTCGCCGTCATCGCCGGTCTCACCCTGGCCTCGTCGTCCTCGATCGCGCACGACCTGTTCGGTCACGTCCTCATGCGGGGCAGGCCCCGGGAGTCGCAGGAGGTGGGTGTGGCGCGTCTCTCCGCCTGCCTGGTCGGCGCCGTGGCCGTCGTGCTGGCCGTGCGGGCCCAGGACATGAACGCGGCCTTCCTGGTGGGGCTGGCCTTCGCCGTCGCGGCCGCGGCCAACCTGCCGGTCATCGTGCTCACAATGTTCTGGCGCCGCTTCAACACCAGGGGCGTGGAGTGGGGCGTCTACGGCGGGTTGTCCGCCACCCTGCTGCTCATGCTGCTGTCGCCTGTGATGTCGGGCAGGACCGACTCCGTCACGGGGGAGAGCCTGTCGGTGCTGCCCGCCTGGATCGACATCCAGCTCTTCCCGATGGAGAACCCGGCACTGCTGGCGGTGCCGTTCGGCTTCGCGTGCGCGGTCGCGGGCAGTCTCCTCTCGCCGGAGCGCGACACCGCGCGCTTCACAGAGCTGCGGGTGCGCTCCCTGACCGGCTGGGGCGCCGAGCGGGACTGACCAGCGGTTCCGGGGCGGGGCCGCCGGGGGACGGACCGGGCGAGGCCGGGAGAGCACGGGCCGGAGCGGGAGCGCGG
>NZ_LEKI01000162.1:0-12862 GCF_001029525.1 Nocardiopsis sp. RV163
GGGCGGCCCAGCCCGAGGGCTGGCGCGAGGCGCAGGTCATGTCCGGGCGGCGCACGGAGCTGACCCTGGAGGAGCTCAACGCCTTCCGGGAGGAGGTCCGCGCGCTCTTCGACCGCTACGCGCGCGAGACCGGCGCCCCCGGCAGCCGACCGGTGCACGTCCAGTTCGCCGCCTTCCCCGACCCCGAGGACCGGGGACCGGGCACGGAGGACGGCGAGGGGGACGACCGGGCGACGGAGGCGGGCACGTGAGGAGCGTCGGCGGGCTGGTCGCCGCCCAGGCCCTGTGCTACACCGCCACGCGGCTGGCGATGATCGCCATCCCCTGGTTCGTCCTGGAGACCACCGGCAGCCCGGCGTCCATGGGGGCGGTGGCCTTCTTCGAGATCGGCTCCTACACGCTGGCCCGACTGCTGGGCGGCCCGCTGCTGGACCGGATGGGTCAGCGCGTCGTGAGCGTGCGCGCCGACCTCGTCGCCGCGGCGGCGGTGGCCTGCGTCCCGCTGCTGCACACGGCCGGGCTGCTGTCCTTCCCCGTGCTCCTGGCGCTGGTGACCGTGATCGGCCTGGCCACCGGCCCCGCCGAGGCCGCCAAGGTCTCCATGGCCCCGGCCGTCGCCGAACGCACGGGCACGCCCCTCGAACGGGTCACCGGACTCACCGGAACCGTGGACCGGCTGTCCACGACCGTCGGACCGGTGGCCGCGGGCGGACTGGTGTCCCTGCTCGGCGCGCTCCCCGCCCTGTACGCGAACGCCGCGCTGCTCGCGGCGGCGGCGGTGGTACTGTCCGCCACCCAGCCCGGGGAGCGCCCCCGCCCGGGCGAGGACCCCGAGGCGGACGCGGGCTACCTGACCAGGCTGCGCACCGGCTGGCGGGCGGTCTGGGGCGACGCCACCCTGCGCGTTTTGGTGGTCGTGCTCGCGGTCACCAACATGATCGACATGTCCGTGGCCTCGGTGCTGCTGCCGGTGTGGGTGGACGACAACGGCATGGGTCCCGCGGTGGTCGGCCTACTGGGCGGCGTGATGGGCGCGGCCTCGGTGGTGGGCTCGCTCGCGGCCACGGCGGTCGGGCACCTGCTGCCCCGGAGGGCGGTGTTCTTCGTGGGGCTGGTGCTGGCCGGGCCGCCCCGGCTGGTCGTGCTGGCGCTGGACGTGCCGCTGTGGGCGGTCCTGGCGGTGTGGGGCCTGTGCGGGCTAGCGGGCGGGGTGCTCAACCCGATCCTGAGCGCGGTGCTGTTCGAGCGACTGCCCCGCCGCGCCGTGGGGCGGGGGACGGCGACGATCGGCGCGCTGGCCCGGATGGCGGCGCCGCTGGGCGCGCCCTTGGCGGGCGCGGCGGCCGGGCTGCTCGGAGCGGCGCCGGTGCTGCTGGCGTGCGCGGCCCTCTACCTGGCCGTGGTCCTGCCGCCGCTCGTGGGCCGCGCGGCCGAGGGCCTGGACAGGCGCGGAACGGAGGCGGGCCGGTCAGCGGACGGGGCGGACTCGGGCACGGGGTAGGGCCGCCGCTGGCGGCGCGAGCGCCCCCGGCGGGCGCTGAACGCTCCCGGGACGCCGCTCCGGTCAGGACTCCCTGGCCGAGGTCGGCGCGTCCTCGTTCCTCGCGCCCTCCCCGGCCTTGTCCGCCTCGGCACCGGCTCCGGGGTCCGTCCCGCCCGGCGCCTCCTGCTCCGGCGCCTCCTGGAGCTCGTCCTCACGGGCGGAGGCGGCCGACAGGCGCGCGGACACGCTGTCCGCCTTGCGGCGCTCCATCCGCTCCACCGCGCTCGCGGAGATCCTGTCGCGCATCCCGGACAGCAGGACGTAGGAGGCGAGTCCACTGACCAGCCAGGCCAGGATGAGAGCGATCCACGCACGGGCGCCGAAAAGGTAGACCACTCCGAAGGCCGCCGCGAACAGCCCCAGGCGGGCGGCGGTATAGGTCAGCAAGCTACGCATCCAAAAGCCTCACAACAGACGATTACCTGGACTAGATTGGTCGCTACGCCCATCGGCGGCGCGGAACGCCCGGTCAACACCCGTGTCCGGACGTTCCCACACCCGGCACGGGTCGGGCCGACGGCCTTCCACAGGCCCTTATCTCCAGGTTAAGGGCGTGCCCGCTGCGACGGGCATCGGGGCGGTGTGTCGCCCGCGGCACAGGGGAACGGGACATAGGCGAACACGATTCGCGCAGTCATGGGATGTTTCCAATCCCGACAGCAGGGCCCGAACATCACGTTCCGGTCACATATCCGGTACTCCTCCCCCCAACACCGCAATTTCTCCGAAAACTAGGGAGGAAACGGTCTAACTCGTGCACACTAGGGGATCAAACGCCCGCCGCCCCCGCAGTCCGAGGCGGGCACGATTGGGGGAATGTGAAGGTGGAACGAGCAAGCGAACGCCTGTTGACCCCCGGGGAAGTGGCCTCACTCTTCCGGGTTGATCCCAAGACCGTCACGCGCTGGGCCGCCTCCGGGCGGATCAGCAGCATCCGGACTCCGGGAGGGCACCGCCGCTTCCGCGAGTCGGAGGTGCGCGCCCTCCTGCTCGGAGAGCCGAGCGAGAGCACGCCCTGAGGCAGAGTGCCCCGAGACAGCCCATCCGGTTGGAGCCAGAGCTCCAGGAACCGCAGGGCCCTGCGGCCGCCCCGCCGGCCGGTCAACCGCCCGCGGACTCCCCTGCCCTCCGGCCCGGTGTCCCGACCGTGAGGAGTCGACTGCAAGAGTTAGGCTGGAACCATGGTGTGGCTTGGTGGCCTGATCACGCTCGTATCGATCGTTCTGTGGGTGTACGCGTTCTTCGACGCGCTCACCACCCCCTCCTCTGAGGTGCGCACTCTGCCGAAGGTGCTGTGGGTGTTCGTCATCGTGCTGTTCGTGCCCGTCGGCGCCGTCCTGTGGCTCCTCCTCGGCCGCCCGCGCCAGGCGGCCGCACCCCGCGGGAGCGCGCCCTCCCCGACACAGGCCACGGCCTCGGCCGACGACCTCGACCCGTCCGACTTCACCAAGCCCTCGGGCAGCCCGCACCCGCTCGGACCGGACGACGACCCCGAGTTCCTGCGACGACTCAACCGGCGGATCGATCCGGAGGACTGAGCCGGACACGACCGACCCGGACCGGTACACGACGACGGTGGGGGCCGCCCGACAGGACGCGGCCCCCACCGCTGTGTCCCACCCTTCCCGTTCCCCCGCTCCGGGGCGAGTACGTCCGGACGTCCAGGCGGTTCCCCGGCGCGGCACCGCGCGGACGGACCGGACACCGATGTCACATCCCCGCATCGGAGCCGTCCGCTCCGGAACCCGCTCTTCGCGTTCGGCGTCCACACCCGTACACACCGCCGAGTACTGAGGAGGCCGCGATGCGGCAGACCGGACACCGTCGAGTCATCACTGGAGCGGCACTGGGCGCGGCTTCCCTTCTGCTGTCCACCGGCTGTTCGTTCGAGTTCAGCATCGGCGGCCCCGACTCCGTCAGCGCCGAACAGGTCGCCGAACGGTCCAGCGAGATGCTGGCCGAGGAGGTGGGCCAGACCCCCGACGACCTCACCTGCCCCGAGGACCTCCCCGCGGAGGTGGGCGCCGAGATCCGCTGCAACCTCGTTGACGGCGGCATGAACTACGGCGTGACCGTCACGACCACCTCGGTCGACGGCAACGACGTCCAGTGGGACATCGAGGTCGACGACGCTCCGGCCGGGGACAGCGCCGCCGAGGACGCCGCCGGGGACGCCGCGGGCGGGGACGCCGGCGGGGATGCCGGCACCACCCCCGCGAGCGACGGGGTCGTCCCCGCCGGGCAGGTCGCCCAGCAGTCGGCGGCGCAGTTGGAGGCGGCGGTCGGTCAGGCCCCTGAGGACTTCTCCTGCGGCCAGGACCTGCCCGCGGAGGTGGGCGCCGAGATCCGCTGCAACCTCGTTGACGGCGGCATGAACTACGGCGTGACCATCACGACCACCTCGGTCGACGGCAACGACGTCCAGTGGGACATCGAGGTCGACGACCAGCCCCTGTAACCGCGGCGGCCCGCCCGAACGGAGCCGGGCGGGCCCGCTCCCCGTTACGCGGCCACGCCGGGAGCGCCGAACTCAGAGCACCCCGGCGCCCGCCTCGCGCGGCACGCCGCGGACCGCGTGCACCGGCTCCACCCGCGTGGAGAACTGCGGCACCCAGGTCAGGTCGGTGCCCAGCGCCTGGTCGGGGTAGGCGTCGTTGTGCTCCCGCACCAGGTCCACCTCCGTGACGCGCCCGCGGCCGCCCTCCATCACAGCGTTCCCGTGCTCCACGATGTCGGTGCCGCCCCAGTTGCCGATGATCTCCCCGGCCGCGATGCCGTCGCGAAGGTCGAACAGGTTGTTCTCCGCGTACAGGTGCGACTCGAAGCCCACGCCCAGGCTGTACTGGTACAGGTCCGTGGCCACCGTGTAGTGGTTGTTGTAGACGTGCACCTGCCCGTAGCGCACGCGGGGCGCCCGCTGGCCCAGGCCGTCGAAGTGGTTGTGGTGCCAGGTGGTGCGCAGGTACCCGCGGTCGGTGGTGCGGCCGTCGCTGTTGCCCACGAGGATGGCCTTGTCCCGGCCGTCGAAGTGGTTGTAGGACACCGTCACCAGGTCGCTGGCGCGCACGATGTCGAGCAGGCCGTCGTGCACCTCGTACCGGCGCCCGAAGTACTCCGGCAGCTCCGAGCCCGGGTTGTCGCCGTCGTCGAACGTGTTGTGGTCGATCCACACGTTCGTGGAACCGGAGACCTCCAGGTGGTCGTACTCGGAGTTCCAGTTGCCCTCGCCGCCGTCGCCGGGATCCCAGCCCGGGAAGCAGTCGTGCGTGTCGGACAGGGTGAGGTCGCGCAGGATGACGTTGCGCGCGCCGACCACCCGGATGCTCATCCCGGTGATCTCGGCGCCGTCCCCGGCGCCCACCACGGTCGTGTTGGAGCCGACCTCCACCCGGACGCGCTCCGCCTGGGCGGCGGCCGAGGCCTCTCGGGCCTCCTCAAGCGGGCCGCTGGGGTCCTGTCGGCCCCACACCTCGGGGTCGTAGGCGGCCAGGTAGTCCTCCAGCGTGTAGCCGTCCACGGCGTAGTCCCCGCAGGACAGGGGCGTGCCGTCCGGCGCCGTGTTCGCGTCGACGAGGCCCTCGACGTAGACGATCTTGGGCTCGTCGCCGCTCACCGCCTCTCGGAACTCCTGCGCCGTGGAGACGCGGAAGACGTTCTCCGGGGAGGCGTCCGCGCCCCCCGTCGTCCCGCCTCCGGCCGAGGCCCAGCCGTCGCCCTCGGGCAGGACCTGCCTGCCCACGTCGGGCGCCGCCTGGACGGGCGCGACGGCGGTCATCGCCAACACCGCGCTCAGAGGGAGTACGAGCCTGCGCATGGTTCTGCTCCTCAGGGGGGAAACTGCAAACGGTTGCATGAACATCTCCCAGGAGCCGGACCGGCGTCAACCCCTCCGACCCGGGAAAACCCCGGAAAACCAGGCACCAGGCCTGAAAGCACGCACTGGTCAACCACAACCGGTTGCCAGTAACCTCGAAACCGTTCCCCACCGAAGGAGGCCACGGGTGGCCGTGACCATCAAGGACGTCGCCCTGGCGAGCGGGGTGCACGTCTCGACCGTCTCCCGGACCTTCTCCGCCGCGCACCTGGTCAACGCCGACACCCGGACGCGTGTGCTCGCCGCGGCCAGCGCCCTGGGCTACCGGCCCAACCGCGCCGCGCGCGCCCTGTCCACCCGCCGTACCGGCAACCTGGGGCTGATCGTCGCCGACATCGCCAACCCCTTCTTCCCGCCCCTGATCAAGGCCGCGCAGGCCCACGCCCGCCGCAGCGACCACCACGTGTTCGTCGCCGACACCGACGAGCAGGCCCGCGTGGAGGAGGAGCTGATCCGGTCCATGGCCACCCAGGTGGACGGCGCGCTCCTGGTCGCGCCGCGCCTGAGCAACCGCCTGATCGCCGAACTCAGCGCCGACGTGCCCTTCGTCGTGGTCAACCGCCAGCCCGCCGGACTGCCCGCCGTCCTGATGGACGTGGCCTCGGGGGCTGAACAGGCCGTGGACCACCTCACCGCTCTCGGCCACCGCGAGATCGCCCTGCTCACCGGCCCGCGCGCGTCGTGGACCAACCAGCGCCTGGAGCGCGCGGCGGAGGGGGCCGCCCTGCGCCGCGGCATCGTCCTGCACGGCGTGGGCCCCAACCAGCCCACCGAGGAGGGCGGCGCGGCCGCCGCCCGGCGGGTACTGGACCTCGGCGCCACCGCCGTCCTGGCCTACAACGACCTGGTCGCCCTGGGCCTGGTGCAGAAGCTGCGGGACCTGGGCGCGTCGGTGCCCGGCGACCTCAGCGTCGTAGGCGTCGACAACACCCACACCGCCCGGCACTGCGACCTGACCAGCGTGGACATGCCCACCGCCGCGGCCGGGCGCGCGGCCATCGACCTGCTGCTGCACCGCATCAGCAGCGAGGACTCCCCCGGCACCGTCACCCTGGACACCCGCCTGGTCGTGCGCGGGTCCACCGCCGCCCCGGCGGACGCGGGGTGACGGCGGCGCACGCTTCCCGGCCCGCTCCTCCGGCGGGACGGGAGGCGTACGCGTGGGGCGGTCCCGTGATGGGCCCTTCTCCGGCTACCGGCTTCAGGGACGCATGACGATCTTGCCCACGTGTCCCCTGCGCGCGAGTTCCTCCTGCGCCCGGGCGGCCTGCTCCAGGGGGAACACCGCGGCGATCACGGGCTGGATTCCGCCCTGGCGGGCCAGGTCCATCAGAAGGCCGAAGTGCGTGGGCGTGTGCATCGCGGAGCCGATCACCTGCGCGTTGTGCAGGTAGAGACGGCGCACGTCGAAGGACACCTCGTACCCGCCGAGGGCACCCGCGACGACCCACCGGCCCCCCTCTCGCAGCAGCGGCAGCCCCTCACCCAGCAGGTCCCCGGCGACGACGTCGAGAGCGACGTCGACGCCCTCCGGCGCGGCGGCGCGGACCTGCTCGGCGACGTCCCGTGCGCGGTCGAAGACCTCGTGCGCGCCCGCCTCGCGCACCGCGTCGATCTTGGATCCGCTGCTGATGGCGAGCACCCTCGCTCCGCGGGCACGGGCGATCTGCACCGACGCGATACCGACCCCTCCGGAGGCGCCCGAGACCAGGACGGTCTCCCCGTCACGCAGCCGACCGCGCTCGATCATGCCCAGCGCCGTACCGTAGGCGGTCGGCAACGACGCGAGCTGGTCGTCCGTGAGAGGGGATTCCGTCACGTCGTGTACGCGCTCCGCCGGCGCGGTCACGTACTCGGCGTAGCCGCCGTCGCGTTCGCTCCCCATCAGGCCCACCGGATTCGCGTCGGGCCCCCGGCCGTCGTAGATCGCCGGGTCGACGACCACCCGGCGTCCGACAAGGCCCTCGTCCACGTCAGCGCCGACCGCCGCCACCCGGCCGGCGACGTCGGCGCCCTGCACACGCGGGAAGTCGATCGGACCCCGCCAGCCCGACAGCGCCCGCGGGTCCCCCGGGCGGCCGTAGGCGCCCTCCCGGGTCCACAGGTCGGTGTTGTTCAGCGCCACCGCGCCGACCCGGACCAGCACCTCTCCCGCGCGCGGGGCGGGCACGGCCGCCTCCGTCAGCTCAAGCACCTCCGGACCCCCGTGCTCCGTGATCCGAACCGCGCGCATGGCCTCGGGCACGCCCATCGTCCCAACCTCCTCATGGGTATACTGACCTGTAAACTTGAGTCAGGCTACACTGATCTGTGAAGAGATGTCCAATGCAGAAGACACAGCCCGCGACACCTGCGGGCCGACGCATCGTGGCGGCTGCCGAGGAGCTGTTCTACGACCGAGGGATCACTGCGGTCGGGGTGGACCTGATCGCTCAGCACTCCGGCGTGACCAAACGGACCCTGTACAACCAGTTCGGGTCGAAGGACCGTCTCGTGGCGGCCTACCTCGCCGAACGCGACCAGCGTTGGCGGTCGCTCGTCCGCGCCGCCGTCGACGCCTGCGACGACCCCGTCGAGAGCGTCACGGCACCCTTTCACGCGCTGCTGGCCTGGAGCCGGACAAACACCCGCGGGTGCGCGTTCATCAACGCGCTGGCCGAACTCCCGGACCCCTCGCACCCCGCCCACCGCATCGCCGCGGACCAGAAGGCCTGGTTGCGGGACCTGTTCCGTGAACTCGCCGCCGCTGCGGGCTGCTCCGGACCCGACGCCCTCGCCACGCGGCTCCTCGTGCTGCACGAGGGCGCGCTCGCCACACAGCCGCTCCCGCTCGACACCCTCGCGGAGAGCGTCGGTCTAGCACGGGACCTCGTCCGGGCCAGCGCACGGACGGGCCGGTGAGAACGGCCGCGGCCCGGCGCGCCGCCATCGACCAGCGGCAGCACCGCATCAGCGGAGGGGACTCCCCCGGCACCGCCGCCCCGGACACCCGCCCGACCGTGCGCGGGTCCACCGCCCCGCCCGCCTGAGGCCGCCGGTCGAAGCGAACGGGCCCCGCCTCGGCGGGGCCCGTTCGCGGATCGGGATCAGGCGTAGGAGTGCAGACCGCTGAACATGTAGTTCACCGCGAAGAAGTTGAACAGGATGGTCGCGAAGCCCACCACGTTGATCCACGTGGCCTTGGGCCCGCGCCAGCCGCCGGTGGCCCGGGCGTGCAGGTAGGCCGCGTAGATCACCCAGGAGATGAAGGACCAGACCTCCTTGGGGTCCCAACCCCAGAAGCGGCCCCAGGCCTCGTCGGCCCAGATGGAACCGGCGATGATGCCGAAGGTCCACAGCGGGAAGGCGAAGAGGATGAACCGGTGGGAGATCCGGTCCAGCAGCTCGGGGCTGGGCAGGCGGCCCGCGATACCGGCCACCCGCTCGCCCAGCGCGCGCTTGGCCTCGGCCCGGTGCGCCACGAGGTAGGTGACGCCGGCCGCGCCGGAGACCATGAAGGCGCCGCCCGCGATGATGGTCGCGGTCACGTGGATGGGCACCCAGTACGAGTGCAGGGCGGGGATGAGCGGGCCCGGGTCCACGTACAGCCAGCGGACGCCGATGCCCAGCAGGATCAGCACCGGGACCAGGACGAAAGCGCCCAGGAAGCGCGCCTGGTACCGGTAGGAGGCGAAGAGCAGGCCGCCCACCGCGACCAGGCACAGGGCCACGACGAACTCGAACATGTTGCCCCAGGGCCAGCGCCCGGCGGCCAGACCGCGGGCGATGATCTGGGCGACGCCCATCACGAAGCCGAACGTCGTCACGCCCAGGGCGATCTTGCCCAGGACGCTCTGGGAGGCCCTGGCCTCCACCTCGGCGCTGCGGACGTTGACCTCGATGCCCTCGTCGGCACCGGACCCGGCACCGGCGTTGACCGGCATGAGCCGACCGGCTTTGAGCTTGGTGCGGCGTCCGTAGGCGGCCTCGATGGCGAAGAGGAACAGCGCAGCCGCGTACGTGACGATCATCGCGATGATCAACGAGTCACTGACTGACGTCATCACCTCGTCCACCTGTGCGGCGAGTGTGTACGTCACCGGTCACTCCCTTGTGTCGTCGACTCTGGCGGGTCGGATGGCGGATGGGGGTCGGAGCCCGGACCGGGAGCCGGACGGCCGTCCGCTCCGGAGCCGGGGCCACCGTCGGACGGGCTCCGGAGCCGTCCGGCGAGTTCCGTGGTGAGTTCGTGGAACTCCACGTTGTTGCCGGCCGCCTCGGTCTTGCCCAGGGCGGCCAGCTCCACGCGGGTGCGGCCGTCCCCGCTCCGGGTCGCGCGCACCCACACGCGGCGCGGGCGGACGAACAGGGTGATGATCAGTCCGGCGACGGCCAGGGAGGCCGCGGCCAGCGCGGGCAGCCGGGCGCCGTCGCGGTTCATCTGGAGGCTGACGTACTCCTTGTAGCCGGAGAAGGTGACCGACCCGGCGCCCTCGGGCAGCTCCCAGGTGTCCCCGATCTCCATCACGGGGGAGCTGCCCAGCTCCTCCATGCCGCCGGTGCGCAGTTGGTAGACCGACTGCGGGTCGACCAGCCCCAGGTCGCCCTGGTAGCCCTCCAGCGTGATCCGCGGGTTCTGGGCGCCCGGGAAGTCGGAGACCATCTCCCCCTCCGGCGTCTCCGCCGCGCTGGGCAGGAACACGCCGACGAAGCCGAGCTGCTCGCCCCCGGTGTCGGGCACCTTGACCACACCGTCGGAGGTGTAGGAGGCGGTGTCCCGGTGCAGGAAGGGGACCGCCTGGTCGAAGACCACGTCGCCCCCGGCGTTGCGCACCTCGAACTCGGGCGCGTACCCGTGGCCGAGCAGGTAGACCTGCACGCCCGACACGCTCAGCGGGTGGTTGACCTCCAGCCGGTGCCGCTCCTGCGGCGCGTCGGGCGCCTCCCTGTAGGTGAGGTCGGCGACGTAGGACTCGGCCTGTCCGCGCAGACCGCCGTCCTCGATGAAGGAGGCCTCGAAGTCGTCCAGGTGGATGGAGAAGGGCTCCAGGGAGTCGGTGTCGGTCCAGTGCCCGGGGTAGATGGCGTCGTATGAGGTCAGGGTGTTGGCGAACCCGTCGCCCTCCACCAGGAGCATGTTGCCGCGGTAGCCGAGGAAGGACCCGGCGGCCAGGGCCAGCAGCAGGCCGAGCAGGGCGAAGTGGAACAGGACGTTCCCGGCCTCGCGCAGGTAGCCGGTCTCGGTGGAGAGGGAGTCGCCGTAGCGCTCGACACGGAAGCGCCGCAGGACCCCGCGGGACTGCTCCAGCACCGTCTCGGGGTCGGCGTCGGTGGTGAACGCGGCGGCGTAGGGCATCCGGCCCAGGTTCTTGGGCGTGTGCACCGGGCGGGTCCGCACCGCGCGGGCGTGGGTCAGCGCGCGCGGGAGCACGCAGCCCGCCAGGGAGACGAACAGCAGCAGGTAGATCGCCGCGTACCAGGGCGAGGAGAACACGTCGAAGAGGTAGAACCGGTCCAGCCAGGGCGCCAGTTCGGGGTTCTCCTGGAAGTAGGTGTTGACCTCGTCGACGCTCACCACGTTCTGCGGCAGGATCGAGCCCGGGATGGCCCCGACCGCCAGCAGGAACAGCAGGATCAGGGCGGTGCGCATCGAGGTCAGGGTGCGCCAGATCCAGCGCAGCCAGCCGGTCGCGCCCAGGCCCTTGGGGCGCGGTCGGGCGCTCTCCCCATCCTGGGCGGCGGTGCCGGTCCCCCGGTCGTTCGCGGTCGTGCTCATCAGATCACCGTCTGGAAGTCGGCTGCCCAGCCCTGCATGGCGATGGTCAGCTGCGTCCACAGGCCGGTCACCATCGCCAGGCCGACCAGGACGAGCATGGCCCCGCCGATCACGGTGACCGTGCGGGTGCGGCGCTTGAGCCAGTCGAAGGTGCCCAGCGCGCGCCGGTAGAGGAGGGAGGCCAGGACGAACGGCAGCCCGAGGCCGACGCAGTAGGCCAGGGACAGCAGCATGCCGCGTCCGGCGCCGCCCTCGACGAAGGCCAGGGTCTGCACGGCGGCCAGGGTCGGCCCGATGCAGGGGGTCCAGCCCAGGCCGAACAGGACGCCGAGCAGCGGGGCGCCCGCCAGCCCGGCGCGCGGCAGGCGGTGGAAGCGGAACTCGCGCCCGAAGCCCGGGACGACGCCCATGAAGGCCAGGCCCAGGACGACGGTCAGGACGCCGAGCACCCGCGTGATGGGGTCGGTGTAGTCCATGAGGATCTCGCCGAGCCAGCCGATGAAGCCGCCGACGGCGACGAACACCAGGGTGAACCCGGCGATGAACAGGACGCTGCCCGTGACCATGGTCCAGCGGCGGGAGGCCAGTTCGGCGTCGACGTCGGTGACGGTGGCGGTGCCGCCCCCCGCGGGCGAGGCGGTGCGCTCGCGCACCTGGGTGCCGCTCATCCCGGTCACGTAGGACAGGTAGCCGGGCACGAGCGGGAGCACGCAAGGCGAGAGGAAGGAGACCAGGCCCGCGGCCAGGGCCAGCGGGATCGCGGCCAGCAGGGAGCCGGTGAGGACGGTGGTGCCGACGGGGTCCATCAGCCCTCGCCCCCGGACCCGTCGGATTCCTGGTCCTCCTCGGACGGCGCGCCCGAGGGCTCGGCCTCCTCCGGGGACGCCGTCTCCGCGGTCTCCTGCTCCGCGACCCGGGGGCGCTCCTGCGGGTCGCCGAAGTCGAACTCGACCACCAGCGGGTTGAGCAGCTCGGTGAGCTGGCCGTAGGTGGTCGGGCCGATGACGCGGGCGGCGATGCGGCCCTCGGGGTCGATGACGAGCGTGCTGGGGATGGAACGCGGGGGCACGGTGTCGCGGAAGGCCTGGGGCACCGCGCCGGGCTGGTCGTACAGGCTCGGGTAGGGGACGTCCATGCTCTCCTGGTAGGAGCGCGCGGCCGTCTCGTCGTCCTTGATGTTCACTCCGAGGAAGTCCACGCCCAGGTCCGCGTACTCGGCGTGCACCTCGTCCAGGACCGGCTGCTCGGCGCGGCAGGGGCCGCACCAGCTCGCCCAGACGTTGAGGACGACGATGCCGCCCTCGTAGCCGCCGAGGGAGACCTCCTCGCCGTCGAGGGTGGCGCCGGTGACCTCGGGCGCCTCCGTGCGCTCGGCGGTCTCGAAGGTGGTGGCGCTGCCGTCTCCGGAGATGAAGCGGTTTTCCTCGTCGCTGGCCTGGATCTCGTTGCCCCCGGCGCAGCCGGTCAGGGCGAGTACGGCGGCCAGTCCGGCCGCCGCCAGGCGCGGCACGGCACGGCCTCGGCGCGTACCGGTGCTGGTGCTGGGCATCGAGGGGACCTCGCGAACGGGGTGTGAACAGGGCGGACTACAACAACGACAAAGTGTAGTAGATGCCCTGGAGCCCGTTCGGCCGCCCCGGCACAAGGGGGAACCGCGGCCGGTGGGGGCGGGGACGGCCCTGCCGCGCGC